>JBBQKX010000022.1:0-25696 GCA_038327315.1 Burkholderiales bacterium
TGGTGCCCGAGACCGGAATCGAACCGGTATGAGGGGTTAAGCCTCGACGGATTTTAAGTCCGTTGTGTCTACCAATTTCACCACTCGGGCGAGTGACTCGCATGAAAGCAAACTTATGCTTGTTTCACGTTTGTAGAAAAACCGTACAGCGTTCTTTGTGAGGATGTGTTGACGTGTGAACACGAAAAACAACGGCGCGGATTCTAGCACAGGCTATCGTAATTACTAAGTATAAACGCAAGCACTGCATCACCTCATATAAACGATGAGTACACGTACATTTTTTTTAAGCTCTTCTTCAAATATACAAGGCTCGCAAACATCTATATGTTCCTGTTAAGCTCGAACAAACTTCAACCACGACGAACATCATGAACAACAATCAAAACCCCAGCGTATACCGTAAAGACTACACTCCACCCACCTATCTGGTAGATACCGTAGAAATGGGATTCGACCTGTCACCCGACTCCACTTTGGTCAGCTCGCGCTTGAAGATGCGACGCAATCCACTCGCCACCGCAAGCACGCTGCAACTTCTCGGCGAAGAATTGGACTTGCTAGCATTACGCATGAACGGCGTCACGCTCAAGGCCAAGCGCGACTACAGTTTGATCGAGGGTCGATTAGAAATCATTGCCGCACCAGACGAAGTGACACTGGAGATTGTCACCCGCACCAAACCGATCAAAAACACTACTTTGATGGGGCTATACGTTTCTAACGGCAACTTCTTCACCCAGTGTGAAGCGCAGGGTTTCCGCAAGATCACTTACTACCCTGACCGTCCAGATGTGATGGCAAAGTTCACCGTGATGCTACGCGGCGACAAGCAAAAATATCCAGTGCTATTAAGCAACGGTAACCTTATCGAACAGGGCGACTTGGGTGATGGGCGTCATTATGCAAAGTGGGAAGACCCGTTCAAAAAACCGTCTTATCTGTTTGCATTGGTCGCGGGCAATCTGGTCTGTCAGGAAGAAAAATACAAACTCAAATCAGGTCGCAAAGCCTTGCTACAAGTCTGGGTAGAGCCGGGCAATCTGGATAAGACCGCACATGCGATGGACTCATTGAAGAACAGCATACGTTGGGATGAACAACGCTATGGACTGGAGCTCGATCTGGATAGATTCATGATCGTCGCGGTGGGTGACTTCAACATGGGTGCGATGGAGAACAAAGGGCTTAACATCTTCAACACCAAATATGTGTTGGCCAATCCGCGCATCGCCACCGATGTGGACTACGCCAATATCGAAGCCGTCATCGGCCACGAATATTTCCACAACTGGACTGGCAATCGTGTGACCTGCCGCGACTGGTTCCAACTCTCTTTGAAAGAAGGGCTGACAGTATTCCGCGATCAAGAGTTCTCCGCCGACATGGCGGGCAGCGACAGTGCACGTGCGGTCAAACGCATAGAAGATGTACGCGGCTTACGCCAAGTGCAATTCAGCGAAGATTCCGGCCCTATGTCACATCCAGTGCGTCCCGACAGTTATGTCGCCATCGACAATTTCTATACCGCCACTGTTTATGAAAAAGGTGCAGAAGTGGTGCGCATGTATCAGACCCTATTAGGTCGCGAAGGCTTCCGTAAAGGTATGGACTTGTACTTCGCCCGTCATGATGGACATGCCGTGACTTGCGATGATTTCCGCATGGCAATGAGTGATGCGAACGGTCGTGATCTGAGCCAATTCGAGCGCTGGTATAGCCAAGCAGGAACTCCGCATATACAGGTGCGAGCAAAATACGATGCAAGCAGCCAGAGCTATGAACTGACGCTCACACAACGCCTCGCTCATAAGGGCCAGCAGCCTCTGCACATCCCGTTCGCAATGGGGTTGCTGGATGCACAAGGACTAGACATGACGCTGTATCTGGACGGTAAGCGCATCGAGTCCAAGACCTGCGTACTAGAGCTGACGCAAGCCAGCCAGACCTTCCGATTCACCAAAGTCGCGTCATGCCCTACTCCATCGCTGCTACGTAATTTTTCCGCCCCCGTGGTGTTGGAGTACGACTACAGCGATACAGAGTTGGTGCAACTGTTAGCGCACGACAGCGATCCATTCAACCGTTGGGAAGCAGGGCAAAGATTGGCGATGCAAAGACTGCTGGCGCTGGTCGCCGAGGTACAAGCTGGTAAAACCTTGCAACTGGACAGCCTGTTTATAGAAGCACTGCGCAGCACCATCACAGACGAGTCACTAGATCCATCGTTCCGCGAACAAGTGTTGAGCCTGCCCAGCGAAGGCGTACTAGCTGAGCGCTCCAGCGTGATAGATCCACATGCCATCCATCAGGCTAGACAGTACATGCGCGTCACACTAGCGCATGCACTCAAAGCTGAACTCATCGCGCTCTATCAAGCCAACCTCACGCCCAAGCGCTACAGTCCCGATGCGACTTCAGCAGGCAAGCGTGCACTGAAAAATATCTGTCTTTCGTATCTGCTGGAATGGGATGACGCCAGCACCGTGTCACTCGCATTGGCACAGGAAAGTACCGCAGACAATATGACTGACCGCCAAGCCGCTCTCGTCTCTTTGGTGCAGCGCGATACAAGGACACCCGCACTACAACGCTATTACGACGACTTCAAAGATGACGCACTGGTCGTAGATAAGTGGTTCAGTATCCAAGCCAGCGCACGTCACAACAATGTCAAAGCAATACGTCGTTTGATGAAGCACCCCGCCTTCACGCTAAGCAATCCCAACCGTGCGCGCAGCCTGATATTCAGCTTCTGCAACGCCAACCCCGCACAATTCCACGCATTAGATGGCAGCGGCTACGCCTACTGGGCAGAACAAGTCATCGCACTGAATCGTACCAACCCCCAAGTCGCCGCGCGTCTGGCACGCAGCTTGGATCACTGGAAGAAGTACCAACCCAAACTACGCGAGCAGATGCAAGCTGCACTGCGCCAAGTTGCAGCGGATAAACATCTGGCTAAGGATGTGAGTGAAGTGGTGGGTAAGGCGCTGGGGTGAGGCAATAGCACTCCTATTTGAGACTCTCATTAGCCAATTGCAATAGCTCACTGATTAAATCGATACCGTAAATATTTGTAATATATCCGCTCAAGTTCAATTGAGCGGAATCTGTAATTTCTATTATTACCTTATGATTTTAAATAAATTTAAGTAAATTTATTTTCAGATTTAACGCTTATAGATTATAAAATCCATACCATAAAAGTGGTGATATCTTGGTGGATGGGATATTCTGGCGAAAGTTTATTAAATCCCGAAATTCAAATCTGTCCAAAGTGGGTCAAACATCATATGGGACTTCGAACAAAGATATTATTGTCATTAACCTTGATGTTCGTCCTGCTTTCAGGTTTGTCGACTATCAAGGCTTTCGGTAATTTTGTTCATTTCAAAGAAGCCACTCAGAACACGCTGGAATGGACCGCCAGATGGATAGAAAGTGAGCAACATCGCCATTTCGCACAAGCGCATCTAGTTGGCTTCATAGTAAGGAATGAAATACGAAAAGGGACTACTGCTAATATTTGCAAACAGGCTCCAATTTCTTCGCCTGGACTTGATACTGAATTTGGACAATTTGCTATCGCAGATTCGAACGGAAATATTACCTGCAATACCATCCCATGGCTGACTGCCAAAAATGTAGCTGACCAAGAATACTTCAAACAAGCATTGAAACTGCAGGACTTGAGTTACGTCGACGAAGCCAACAACCAAAAGTCTGATAAATATGAAGCCATCATGGCTCGCGCGATCCGTGATAACGGCCATGTAAAAAATGTGATCCTAGTAGCAATGGACTTTTCTTGGATACGCGAAGAAATTGTTGTTGCCAATTTGCCTACTAGCGCACATTTACTCGTCGTAGATTCGAATCACAACCTTATTGTCGGCACACGGAACGTTGCTAACTGGGTGGATAAGAACATCTCCGGTTTACCCTTCTATAAGCAATTATTAGAGACTAAAGCCTCTGCTTACGATGGGTCGGGTTTTGATGGGGCAGAAAGTCTCATCGTCTCTAGGCAATTCAATACCAGCGCCGGAGAGATGCGAGTAATCATCGATGCTCCTCGAGCAGTCATGTTACAGCCAGCATATATCGGCTTACGAGACACATTGCTGACCAGTACAGCAGTGTTTATCCTAATTTTGATTCTCGCGTATTACCTAAGTAACCGCTATCTGGTGTACAAGATACGATTGATTGAAAAAACCGCAAAATCATTTGCAGCAGGCAATTTAAATGCCAGGGTCAGTCTCACCGGCACGGATGAACTTGATCGTTTAGCAATTTCTTTCGACTCGATGGCAAACACGATTGCACTTAATGAAGTTCGGCTTCGAGAGATAAATGATGAGCTGTTCCGTGTAAATAGGGCGTTGCGCGTACTTTCAGCAGGAAATAAATCGCTACTGTTCGCCAAGACTGAGGGTGAACTACTCATCAAGGTATGTCACGATATCGTCGAAGAAGGCGGATACCTTGCAGCATGGATCGGATTTACCGGCTCTACTCATGACGAGTACCTTCGTACGGCTGCCTCCTATACAAAGACAGAAGCGGAAGCTGGAAAGATCGACTGGAATAAGGCCGGCAATGGCTTAAAGCCAGTCATCAATGCCGTGCGTGAAGACAAGATTCTAGTCATCAATGATACAAGTCACGAGTCAGTCCATCGCCATTTGGGAGAGCAGGCGATGAAGTTCGGCTACCACTCAGTGGTCGTGCTGCCTTTACATCTGGAGGGAAAACCATTCGGCGCCCTCATACTCACAGCCTATCGCGAGAATGAATTTGGCAACGTTCAGGTCGAATACTTGAAAGAGACTGCCTCAGATATCTCTTTCGGAATCGAAATGTTACGCACAAAGGATGAGAAAAAACGGCTCGCATTCTTGGGTGAACACCATGAAATAATGCTCAGAAACAGTCTAGAAGATGCCTTGGCTGCGATCTCTAAGACCATCGAAATGCGCGACCCTTATACGGCGGGTCACCAAAAACGCGTCGCAAGCCTAGCAAGGATGTTGGCTGAAGAATTAGGGTTAACAGAGGACGTGGCACACGGGATTTATCTCGCCTCGATTGTCCATGACATCGGTAAAGTGAATGTTCCCGCGGAGATACTGGTGAAGCCTGGCAAGTTGAACGATTTAGAATTTTCACTCGTTAAAACACATGTGGAGTCGAGTTATCAAATATTGAAAGATGTTAAATTTCCCTGGCCAATTGCCGACATGGCACATCAACATCATGAGAGGCTAGATGGTTCAGGCTACCCATTAGGTATGAAGGGTGGCGAAATATCTTTTGGCGGACGTATCATAGCTGTAGCGGATGTTGTAGAGGCGATGTCCTCACATCGTCCATACCGTGCCAGCTTAGGTGTCGAAGTAGCCTTAAAAGAGATAGAAAGAGGAAGGGGTACGATTTACGATGCCGCAGTTGTCGATGCATGCCTTAGCCTCTTCCATGAAGGGCGATTCAAGTTCGATTGACCTCAGCATCAACTCTTAATGTTGCCAGTGAAGAGCACGCTTAACTGTCGCATAATTTAGTTCGATGCCCCACACCATAATTCGAACGTCGGAAATGAAAAAAGGAAAGCACATGTGCTTTCCTTTTTATTTGGAGCGGGAAAAGAGGTTCGAATTCTCGACCTATACCTTGGCAAGGTATCGCTCTACCAGCTGAGCTATTCCCGCGATAAAACTTTAATCCTGAAGGTGCGACCCAGAGTCAAACTGGGCTAACCGGATTTGCAATCCGGGACATAAGTAATTTGCGATCGCAACATCAAAACTTTAGGAACATGGGCTACACTGCTACAATAAGGTCATAAATTCATAAAATATAACAACAAAGAGGTCACCAAATGCGGGTCTCCATCCAAGAATTCAAGTCACATTTATCGCAATATGTCTCTCAGGCTCAAGTCGGAGAGTTGATTGAACTCACCTCGCATCGCAAAGTGGTAGCGCGTCTTATCGGTGTTCCGCCCAGCGATGCAATAGGTGTCAATAAACTGCTGACTGCGGGTGTCGCTAGCTGGCAAGGTGGCAAACCCTCAGGGGCAAGCATCACGCTACGCGCCAATAGCAAACCTATCTCGGCATTAGTGCTGGAAGATCGCGAATGATTTTATTCTGCGATACCTCTGCCCTACTCAAACTGTATATCTCCGAACCAGGCAGTGAACAAGTTCGCGCATTAGTCGAACAATCTGAGGCCGTTGCTGTTTGCCGGATTGCTTGGGCGGAAGCACATGCCGCGCTGTCTCGCCGCGCACGCGAAGTGCCTGACGATAACGCAGCTATCGAGCAAGCAAAGACCATGCTCGCACAAGACTGGTCGCACTTAGTCGTGATGGAAGTTACGCAATCAGTAGTCGAGCTTGCGGGAGAATATGCCGATACGTTTGCACTGCGCGGTTACGATAGCGTGCAACTGGCGGCGGCATATGAAACGGGCAGAATCTCTCAATCTCAAATTTGCTTTGCATGCTTCGATACCCGATTGAATAAAGCGGCGAAGATGCTAGGCATGATTTGCCTATAATTACTATCATGCACGGAAATGAAAAAAGGAAAGCACATGTGCTTTCCTTTTTATTTGGAGCGGGAAAAGAGGTTCGAACTCTCGACCTATACCTTGGCAAGGTATCGCTCTACCAGCTGAGCTATTCCCGCGATAAAACTTTAAATCCTGGAGGTGCGACCCAGAGTCGAACTGGGCTAACCGGATTTGCAATCCGGGGCATAACCGATTTGCTATCGCACCATAACTACACTTTGAAACTAAAAGGGAAAGCAAAAAGCTTTCCCTCGGATTTGGAGCGGGAAAAGAGGTTCGAACTCTCGACCTATACCTTGGCAAGGTATCGCTCTACCAGCTGAGCTATTCCCGCAAAACAGGTGCGCATTATAGGGATGGCAGATTTTCTGTCAACCTACTTTTACATTTTTTTTGCAGTTTTGAACAAGCGATAAAAATTCTCACAAGTTGCATCGCCGACCTCATCCACAGTGATGCCGCGCAAGGTCGCAATTTCTTCTGCGACATGCTTTACGTATGCCGGTTGATTGAGTTTGCCGCGAAATGGGACAGGTGCAAGATAAGGTGAATCTGTCTCAATCAAGATGCGCTCAAGAGGCATGCGTTGCGCGACATCTTTGATCTGCACAGCATTCTTGAACGTCACGATGCCAGAGAAGGAAATATAGAAACCCATTTCAATAGCAGCTTGTGCCACTTCCCAGTTCTCCGTAAAACAGTGCATCACACCACCCACTTCATGTGCCTGCTCCTCTGCCATGATGCGCAGGGTGTCCTCTGCTGCTGAACGGGTGTGGATGATAAGTGGCTTGCCGCACTCACGCGCTGCGCGGATGTGATTACGGAAGCGTTCGCGCTGCCATTCTAGATCGCCTGTGAGGCGGAAATAATCCAAGCCAGTCTCACCGATGGCGATGATTTTGTCGTGTTGTGCCAGCTTGACGAGTTCAGCGACGCTGGGTTCAACCTCATCTTCGTAGTCCGGATGCACGCCTACCGATGCGTAAATGTGTTCAAAGCGCTCAGCCAGTGCCAGCACTTGCGGAAAGTCCTGCAGATTGACCGATACACAGAGTGCGTTCTGCACGTCGTTCTTCTTCATCTGCGCCAACACATCGTCGATGTTATTAACGAGGTCGGGAAAGTTGATATGACAGTGGGAATCGATAAAAGGCATGGTCAGTGTGTCGTGAGTTGGCGATAGGCCAACAATATTGATTCAAAGAAAAGTTTGGGGTTGAGTGTGTGTTGCGATTCACGCTTGGCGGTCTGCAACAACTTCTGCAAACGCATCAACGCCATCGCATCTAAATTCGCTACCAAGCGCTTGATAGGTTCGGCATCACTGGTGTGGTAGCGCACGCGTCCCGTAAGCTTCATTGCTGACAGATCGTAGCTCCATTGCTGCAACCATTGCACCACCAACACTTGTTCAGTCTTCTGCAACATCTCGGCTATAGCAAATACGTCTAGCGATGCTGGCTGACGCAAAGCACTCAGCAACTTGGCACGCTCATCGCCGCCAAGCTGTGCCTCACCTTGTAGTGCCAGCAAGGGGGAATAGCCTGCCGCTGCGAGTGCTTGTTCCGGTGATTGGATACCCTGCTCGCGCAACCATGCGGTCGCACTCTGCGTATCCGGCAAGGTCAGCGCAAAGGTCACGCAGCGACTCAAGATAGTGGCCAGCAGTTGCTGTGGTTTATGCGTTACTAGGATGAACAACACATTGCGCGGTGGCTCTTCCAGACTCTTCAATAAGGCATTCGCGGCATTACTATTCATAGATTCTGCCGGACAGATCACCACCACCCGCATGCCCCCTTGATGTGCAGACATGCCCAAGAAGTCGGCCAGACCACGCACTTGCTCGACCGTGATCTGCTTGCTTGGTTTTTTGCCAGACTCGCTCTCTTCCATCACCAGCGCATCTGGTTGCAGTAAGCGAAAATCCGGATGTGAACCCTGCGACAGCCAGTGACATGCGGGACATGCGTTGCAGGCCTGACCGTTGTCTAGCGGATGCTCACACAACAAAGAATAGGCGAAGTTCAGCGCCAGATCCAGCTTGCCGATGCCCTTACCACCTTTGAACAACAAGCCTTGCGGTGGACGTTTGCGCAGCTCCTGCAAACGCTGCCAATCGTGCTCTTGCCAAGGATAGAGCGTGCTCATAGCGCCGCCAAAACCGCATCCAACTGCGCTGCCACGGCATCCAAGGCTTGCCCCCCATCTATCACCACATAACGCTCAGGATGCTCCTGCACACGGCGATGATATCCGGCACGTACGCGCTCGAAGAAATCGCCCTTCTCCTGCTCGAATTTATCCAGCATGGTGTTGTTCGCCAGACGTTGTCTGGAAACCTCTACAGTCACATCGAAAAACAGCGTCAGGTCAGGTTGCAGGTCGTGATGTACCCAAGCTTCCAAACGTTGCAGCTTGTCCCAATCCATACCGCGACCACTGCCCTGATAGGCGAAGCTGGCATCCGAGAAACGATCCGAGATAACAATCTTGCCGGCTAACAGTGCTGGCTTGATGACCTTGGCGATATGTTCGGCACGTGCAGCGAACATCAGCAAGGCTTCGGCCTCCATACTCATCGCCTGATGCAGCAACATCTCGCGCAACTGCTCACCTAGCGGCGTTCCACCTGGTTCGCGGGTGACGATGACCTCATGTCCGCGCATGCGCAAGGTGGCGGCAAAGCGCTCCAGATGTGTGCTCTTGCCTGCGCCGTCCATGCCTTCGAAGGTAATAAATTTTTTCATTGTTTAGGACGTAAGATTTAAGACGTTAGACGTAAGCTTTGTTTGCGCGCGCTGCGCGACTTTGACTTAACTTGCGTCTTACCCCTGCCTGCTTACGGCTACTCCTTCTATTTTTGATATTTGTTCACAGCGCGATTGTGCTCGGCCAAGGTACTGGAGAATTTGGAGCTGCCATCTCCTCTAGCCACGAAGTATAAGGCATTGGTCTGAGCAGGGTGCAATGCTGCATATATGGAGGCCGCACCAGGCAAGGCGATAGGCGTAGGTGTCAAACCAGCTCGGGTATAGGTGTTATAAGTAGTATCGGTACGCAGATCCTTGAGACGGATGTTGCCATCGAATTTATTACCAATGCCATAGATGACCGTCGGATCAGTCTGCAGCAACATGTGTTTGCGTAAACGATTCACGAATACCCCTGCAATCATATTGCGATCGGCAGGCGTGCCAGTTTCTTTCTCAACTATTGAGGCTAATATCAAGGCCTCATAGGGTGTTTTCAGCGGCAGGTTTGTGTCGCGCTCTAGCCAAGCGGCGGCCAGTCTTTCCTGCATAATTTGGTAAGCATGTTTGAATATCTGCAGGTCGCTACTGCCCGAAGCGTAGTTATAGGTATCAGGGAAGAACAATCCTTCCGGATGAGTCTCAGTCGCACCTATACGCTGCAATATCTCTGCATCACTCAAGTTCAAAGAGTCATGCCTTAAAGTCTTGCTCTCGTTGACCGCCATGCGAAATTGCTTGAAGTTCCAGCCTTCTATGACTTTCAACTGACTCTGATTTACCTGCCCTTTACTGATGATGTCTAGCAATTCCAACATACTCAATGTATGGGTCAGCGCATATTCACCCGTGCGTATCTGCCCGGACTTCCCCATCATCCTACCCAGCAAGACAAATATGTCCTCATGCTGCAACAACCCAGCCTGTCCTAGTTGTCTAGCCACAGTCTTCATGCTGCTGCCGTTCTGCAATGCAAACTCGAACGGCGTCTTAGGCAATGTCATAGGCTCGGTCGCAAAGTAGACTATGACAGTAGCCACTAGCGTACCCAGTGCCAGCAACAAGCCAAAAAATCTCTTCATACCCCATCCTCTTGCGCCATCTGCGCTTGTAATCTGTGTGTAAAGGTAAAGTCACCCCAGCGCTTCATTTGCAAGGCACGCACCGGCCAAACACCAATCACGCTATTAACCAAAAATACCTCATCCGCCGCTAGTACGTCAGCCAAAGTGAGATCGCATATTTTCATCGATATATTGTTTGCAGCAGCATATGCAAGCACCCTGTCACGTTGTACCCCTGCCACGCCGCAACGCGACAAATCGGGCGTACATAAAACACCGCCACACAATAAGAACAGATTGCTGCGCGTACCTTCGATGACATGATCTCGTGCATCTAACAGCAGACCTTCGGCGATGTTCGTATCGTTCCATTCGGCTGCCGCCAACACATTTTCCAAACGATTGAGATGCTTTACCCCAGCCAATCTAGGTTGCTCACTCAAACGTATGTCGCACATCCGCACTGTCACACCTGCATTCGCCCAGTCTTCTGGATAAATCGGCAAAGGCGCGACATCCCAGATATGACTAGGTTGTGCATCTAGCGGCGGTGCATAGCCACGCGTCGCAAGTCCGCGTGTCACGATCAGCTTGATGATGCCCTCGGGATGTTGAACCAACAGTGTTTGCAACTCATCCGCCAGACGTGACAAAGCCGGGCAGGTGATGCCCAGCTTTGCACAATCTTGTTGGAGTTTTTGCAGATGCAAACGGCTATGCAGTGCATGACCGTTACGTGCGAGCATGGTGCGGAAGACACCATCGCCGTACAACAACCCTCGGTCACGTATGCTAATCAGATTGCCAGACTTGCCATTGACCAGCATCACGTGGCCTGGTGTTAAACCTTGCGGAACACCAGCGTACCGTTGGTACCGCCAAAACCAAAGTTGTTGTTCACCGCAACATCAATCTTCATATCGCGAGCAGTATTGGCACAGTAGTCCAAATCGCACTCAGGATCTTGATTGAAGATGTTGATGGTAGGAGGCGAGATTTGATTGTGTACAGCCAGTGCACAGAACACCGACTCAATACCACCCGCGCCACCCAACAAGTGACCTGTCATGGACTTAGTGGAATTCACCACCAACTTCTTGGCATAGTCACCGAACGCCAGTTTAATGGCTTCAGTTTCGTTCTTATCACCCAAAGGTGTGGATGTACCGTGCGCGTTGACGTAATGAACATCGCTAGGATTCAAACCTGCGTTCTTCAATGCGTTCAACATACTGCGCTTAGGACCGTCGCTATTGGGCGAAGTGATGTGATATGCATCACCACTCATACCGTAGCCGGCCAATTCCGCATAGATGGTGGCACCACGCGCTTTGGCATGCTCGTATTCCTCAAGCACCATCACACCTGCGCCCTCACCCATCACAAAACCGTCACGGTCTTTGTCCCAAGGACGACTAGAAGTCGCAGGATCATCATTGCGTGTGCTCAAAGCACGTGCAGATGAAAATCCACCAACAGCCAGAGGGCCTATGGTCGCTTCCGCACCACCCGCAATCATCACATCTGCATCACCGTACTCGATAATACGAGCGGATTCGCCTATGCAATGTGTACCTGTGGTACAAGCCGACACCATCGCCAGATTCGGCCCTTTCAGACCAAACATGACCGACAGATTGCCGGAGATCATATTAATGATGCTGCCGGGGATGAAGAAAGGTGAAATCTTGCGCGGACCACCGCCCAGATAATCGTTGTGCGTGTCTTCGATCATCGGCAAACCACCAATACCTGAACCGATGTTCACACCGATACGTTCTGCATTCTGTTCGGTCACTTCCAAGCCAGAATCCTTGAGGGCTTCTATGCCTGCGACCAAACCAAAATGGATGAACCTATCCATGCGGCGTGCATCTTTTGCAGGTAAATATTGGGTGACATCAAAATCCTTCACTTCACCAGCAACCTGGCAAGCAAAAGGACTCGCATCAAAATGACTGATCCTAGTGATACCGGACTTACCGGCAATGATGTTCTGCCAGGTTCCGGATATCCCGATACCGACTGGAGATACTATCCCCAGCCCGGTGATAACGACTCTACGTTTAGACAAACTGACTCCGTTTCAACAACAGATTTGAAGGGAATTACTTTTGATGAGCCAAGACATAGTCTATGGCTTGTTGTACAGAAGTGATCTTTTCTGCATCTTCATCAGGGATCTCGCACTCGAACTCTTCTTCCAGCGCCATAACCAATTCAACCGTATCCAGAGAATCAGCACCCAAGTCGTTCACGAATGAAGATTCATTCTTAACTTCAGCTTCGTTTACGCCCAGTTGTTCGGACACAATTTTTTTAACGCGTTGTTCAATAGACATCTTTTATCTCCTACCCTAAATTAAAGTTCAAAAAAGCTCGCGCATTGTATCAAACTTGCTTGATTTTCCAAATGACAACCTAGTGCAAGTGGAATCCAACCCAGTATAGCTACGCGACACGCTCATTTGTAGCGATACCATTCAATAAAAAAGGAGCCCTTTGGGACTCCTCTTTTATAAACTTTGTTACGCAATAAACAGCTATTACTTCTTAACGCCGTTGACTGTTGCCTTCAATGTCGCACCTGGCTTGAATGCAGGAACTTTAGATGCCTTGATCTTCAGTTCAGCGCCAGTCTTTGGATTGCGGCCAATACGTGCAGCGCGTTTACGAACTTCAAATGTACCGAAACCAACCAGAGCGATGTTGTCACCCTTTTTCAACGTTGTGCTAATGATGTCCAGCAGACCAGCGATGTTGCGTTCCGCGTCAGCCTTAGTGCTGCCTGTTTTTTCAGCCAATGCGTCTATCAGTTCTTTTCTGTTCATGTTGTTTATTCCCTTGTTAGTGTATGAATAAATATCTGCACCATGCAGCGGTTCGAAGTTTAGCACCCATCTTGCCCATTCTGTACAGCCTAATTGCGATTTATTTACAAATATTTTATATCCTGACTAAACCGCATAACCCTTATATTACATAGCTTACAAGCCACCCACCCCATCGCAGAAAGCTCATATATGGTGCTAGCAACGCGCCTCAAATCTGTGCAACTATCTTCACCAACACCGTATTTGCTTTTAGCGGCAAAGACTTACCGCCACGGGCACGCTTACCAAAATAGCCCTGTAATGATGCACCATCCAGTTTAATCGCCTGCTCGCGGGTGCCCGAATAGCCTACTATTCTTACAACTGGCTGATTAATGACCGCCACATCAGCCAAAGCGTCGCCTTCGGCCAGACCCAACACGATTACCCCTTTTCCGCCGCCCGGTAGATTTTTCAACTCAGCCAAGGTGAACAACAGCATCCTACCGGCACGCGAAACTGCGGCCACCAGCGACTGCACAGTGGGTGTATACAACAGCGGTTTTAGGATAGTCGCATCTTCCACCGTGATGAATTGTTTGCCCGCCTTGTTGCGGCCCACCATGTCGCTGATGACACAGGTAAAGCCGTAACCCGCTTCGCTCGCCAACAACACAGACTGGTTCGCCGCGCCACAGAAGGCGTGCACGATACGCGCACCACTCGCCACATCAATCAAGGTGGTCAGAGGCACGCCGTCACCACGTCCACCAGGCAATTGTGCGACGGGGATGCTGCACACGCGGCCATTGCTACACACCACGATGCAGTGATCAGTGGTACGACACTCGTAGGCATCCAGCAAGCCATCGCCTTCTTTGAACGCCACGCTGCTCAGATCCAAGCCGTGTCCCTGACGTGTCCGCGCCCAATGTTTTTTGGAGATGATGACTGTGACTGGCTCGTCCACCACGGCCACAGTCAATACCGCACGTTCGGCCTGTTCGATCAGCGTGCGTCTGTCGTCACCATAGGTTTTGACGTCAGCATCGATCTCGCTGGCCACCAGATTACGCAGCAACTTATCGCTGCCCAGCAAGCGCTCCAGCTTGATACGTTCATCCATCAAGGCCTTGAGCTCGCGCTCGATTTTGATACCTTCCAACTTGGCCAATTGGCGCAGACGTATTTCAAGAATATCCTCAGCTTGTCGTTCCGACAAAGCAAAGCGTGCGATCAAGGCAGCCTTAGGTTCATCTGACTCGCGTATCACCGCGATGACCTCGTCTATATTTAAATAGACGATCATGCGGCCTTCCAAGATATGGATGCGCTCGTTGACTTGGGACAGTCTGTGCGTGACACGCTTGAACACCGTCGCAACGCGGAACTGCGCCCATTCACGCACAATCATCGCAAGCGGCTTTTGCTGCGGCCTGCCGTCCAGACCTATCATCACCATGTTGAGCGACAAGGAACATTCCAAACTGGTATGAGCCAGCAGCACCGCCATCAATTCGGCAGGCGTCTGACGGCTAGACTTAGGCTCCAACACCAAGCGCACTGCTTGGTCTTTATCTGACTCATCCGAGATCTTATCCAACACCGAAAGGATCAACGCCTTGTTCTGCATCTGGTCTTGTGACAATGCCTTCTTGTTGGTGCGCACCTTGGGGTTGGTCAGATCTTCTATCTCTTCCAGTATCTTACGGGTAGACACGCCGTGCGGTAGTTCATACACCACCACCTGCCACTGTCCACGCGCCAGTTCTTCCACATTCCAACGTGCACGCATCTTGAGCGAGCCGCGCCCGCTGCGATAGCACTCACGTATCTCTGCGGGCGAGGAGATAATCTGTCCACCACCTGGTAGATCTGGGCCATGCACATGTGCCAGCAAAGCATCCGTGTCTATATCGGCGTCACGCACACAGGCCGCGGCAGCGGTACCGATCTCGCGCAGATTGTGCGAGGGGATCTCAGTCGCCATACCCACCGCGATACCCGATGCGCCATTAAGCAACACCATGGGGAGTCGCGCAGGCAACAAGGCGGGCTCTTCGAAAGCACCATCGTAGTTGGGCACGAAATCCACCGTACCCATATTGATCTCGGCCAGCAGCAACTCAGCGATAGGCGTCAAACGACTTTCCGTATAACGCATCGCAGCAGCATTATCACCATCGCGCGAGCCGAAGTTACCCTGACCGTCCACCAACGGATAACGCAGCGAGAAGCTTTGCGCCAAACGCACCATCGCCTCGTAAGCTGAGGAATCACCGTGAGGGTGGAACTTACCCAAGACCTCACCAACCACACGCGCCGACTTAACGTGGCGACTGTTCGCCACCAAACCCATCTCGCGCATCGCATACAGAATGCGTCGTTGTACCGGCTTCTGCCCATCGCAAACATCTGGCAGTGCCCTGCCCTTCACCACCGATACTGCATATTCCAGATAAGCACGTTCGGCATATTGCGCCAGCGGCACTGCATCACCCTCGGGCGGCGGAGGAAGCGTGGAGAAATTCCGGACGCTGTTGTTGCCACCGTTACCAGCCTTGACAGCAAGTTCAACAGTTTCAAGCGAATCAGACTCCATCAACTCATCCACAACAGAATTTTCATCGTTAGCGAACAAAGTGGGCTGATTATCAATGATGTGTTTATTACTCATTATTTTTCACGCCAAAATTATTTTCAGTAAAGTTTAGCTGCACGTTCTAGGGTGTCTCGAAAAATTAGACATCGACGCTGACCTCATTTCCATGGAACTCCAGCCACGCACGGCGTGTGCTGGACTCTTGTTTGCCCATCAGCATATTCATCATACGATGCGTATCCGTATAACTAGTCGCATCGAACTCAACGCGCAATGCACGGCGGGTATCTGGGTTCATGGTGGTCTCCCATAGTTGCTGGGCATTCATTTCACCCAAGCCTTTGAAGCGGGATACCGACCATGCGCCCTCACGTATCTTCTCCACACGCAATCTATCTTCCACACCTTTTAACTCAGCTTCATTCAAGGCATAGATCTTACGAAGTGGCTTCTTGCCCACAGCTGGCACATCGATACGAAACAAAGGGGGTTGCGCTACGAAGATGCGACCCGCTGCGACCACTTTTGGGAAGTGCTTGAAGAACAGCGTGAGTAACAAGGTCGAGATATGTGAACCGTCCACATCCGCATCCGCCATGATGTAGACACTGCCGTAGCGCATCGCGCTCATATCCACCGTGTCATCCACACCGTGCGGGTCTATGCCGATGGCCACTGCGATGTCGTGCACCTCAGCGTTGGCAAACAGACGATCCCTATCCACCTCGAAAGTATTCAGCACCTTGCCGCGCAAAGGCAAAATGGCTTGGAACTCCTTGTTGCGCCCCTGTTTAGCCGAGCCACCCGCAGAGTCACCTTCGACTAGGAACAACTCGTTGCGCGTGGCATCGCTGCTGGCGCAATCGGTGAGCTTGCCGGGCAACACCGCGACACTAGAACCCTTCTTCTTCTCTACCTTTTGCGCCGAGCGCATACGACTCTGCGCTTGGCGTATGGTGATCTCAGCGATCTTCTTGCCGTATTCGACATGCTCGTTGAGCCACAACAGCAAAGGATCGGTGATCATCAGCGAGACCAACTTAAGCGCATCACGCGACACCAGCTTATCTTTGGTCTGACCTTGGAACTGTGGGTCCAGCACCTTGGCTGACAACACAAAACTCACTCTACCGAACACGTCGTCCGAGACCAGCTTCACACCTTTGGGCGTCAGGCCGTGCATCTCGATGAAACTCTTCACCGCTGCAAAGATACCGTCGCGCAGACCAGAATCATGCGTGCCGCCATTCAAGGTGGGAATCAGGTTCACATAGGATTCACGTGTGATCGCGCCATCTTCGGTCCAAGTGAAAGCCCAATCTGCACCCTCACCCGGTGCATAACCGCTGTCGCTACCCTTCTGCACGAACTGCTCACCGTGGAAGATAGGCACAGCCAACTCTTGCTCACTCAAGGCTTGAGTGAGGTAACCGCGCAAGCCATCTGGATATGACCAGGTCTGAGTCTGCTGGGTCTTCTCGCTATACAAACTGACATTCACCCCCGGCAGCAACACTGCCTTGGAACGCAGGGAGCGCTCCAACTGCGCCATCACTACATTGGGCGTATCAAAATACTTGCCATTTGGCCAAGCACGCACCATGGTGCCGGTACGCTTCTTGGGGCAAGTGCCAATAGCCGCCAGCGCTTGCTCGGCTGCGCCATCCAAGAAGCGGATGAAATGTTCTCCGCCCTCGCGATATACCGTCACCTCAACTTTGTGCGACAAAGCATTGGTCACTGCGACACCAACGCCATGCAAACCACCGGAGAATTTGTATGCACCGTCCGACTCTTTGTCGAATTTTCCACCAGAGTGCAATACCGTGAAGGCCACTTCGACCACGGATACGCCTTCCTCTGCATGTACGCCGACCGGAATGCCGCGTCCATCGTCGGCAACCGAAACAGAGCCGTCTTCATGCGCGGTGACAAAGATGTTCTTGGCGTAACCTGCCAATGCTTCATCGCAGGCGTTGTCCACCACTTCCGCGATCAGATGCGTCGGACTCTCCAGATTGGTATACATGCCGGGGCGCTGGCGCACCGGATCAAGCCCGCGCAGCACCTTGAAGGATGATTCGTCATAGACGTTCTTACTCATGCTGTTCCTTATTAAATAGTCGTAAGACGTAAGCTAGAAGACGTAAGTTGGTGTAGTCCGCTGCGCGGTCTTTTCTTACGACTTACGTCTTCCCTCTTACGACTATATTTTATTAACCACTTCACCACCTAAAGCGTCCACCAAATCTTGCAGCAGCTTGGCCAGCTCACCAGTCATCATGGCGAACTCCACATCAAACACCTCATCGGCATGGTCAGCCTGATTGGATGACTCTTCCTTGATCACATCTAGGAAAGATAGTCGTTTGACTTGCAACTGTTCGTTCAATACGAAAGAGATGCGATCGTTCCAAGTCATCCCCAAACGGGTGGCGCGCTTGCCTGCCGCAATATGACGCAAGATCTCCTCGCCTTCCAAAGCATGATTGGCATAGCGCACCGTGGCCTTACTTTCGCCTGTAGCGCGCAACTCCAATTCACGATCAATGCTGAAACCGCTGGGTGCTGCACTGCCCGCCAACCAATCCGTCATTGCCGCCATAGGCGACAACTCAGTGTGCAGCAACTTAACTGGCAACTCTTGTAGCGTCTTACTCAGCAATTCCAACAACTCTTCGGCCTTGGCACTAGAAGCCGCATCGACCACCAACCATCCATGCTTATTATCTATCCAAGCGTAGGTAAGGCGACGATTGACGAAAGCACGCGGCAAAAGTTCTTCGGTGAGTTGTTCTTTCAGATCCTTGACCTGTTTACGTCCCAGCTTGTAACCCTGCTGAGCCTCGATGTCGGCGATGCGCTCTTTGGCGAGTTGGTTGACTACAGAAGCTGGCAACAACTTTTGCTCCACACCTAAGGCAATCAACATCTGCCCCTGCATCACGTGTACCAGATCGCCTGCTGGATTGCTCGCCACCCAGCCCTTGCTGTTCTTTTCCAAACCGCTGCATGGCTGCAGTGGGCGAGTAGCAAGTTGTTCAGAAAGTTTTGCAGCAGTGAGTTGGAATTCGGCAGGTAAACGATATACAAATAGATTTTTAAACCACATATGAACACTCTAAATTTGAACGAGTCCGATTGGACTCGTTTGAGATGACAACAAAATGGACACTGTGTGCCCATCAAGAATTCTATCGTTGCGGATGTGTTCCACAAGGCTGCAGATGCTAGCACAATTCAGCGTGGATTTTTTCGTCGCCATACTCGACACCACCATGACTAGCTCGCTACCCATTCATTCTTAAGGGATTAACTATTGCGACGTGAGCCGACCAGTGTGGCATGCCCTGCAAATATAGCTCAGCCGTTGCGATAGTAGTCATCAAATCCCCTCACAGACATAAATCAATCTATACGGCAACCCCCTCTAAAAAACTACCGAACATGTTCCTAGAACGAAGAAACTAATGCATGAAAAAATATTCACTAATAACGGAACTATTTCTAGTCATGCTTCTCTGACTAGCATGTAACGCAAGTTACCGCACGTAATTCCTCCCTCGTGCGTCGTCTGAATCTCCTCCCAGAATTAAAGACGAACCTCTCTCCCCGCGCTATGTCGCGGGGATTTTTTTGCCTATCTAATCTTCATTTGAAAGTTTAGTAGGCTAACGTTAAGCGCATGTTGACTGCTTGCTCGCACGACTAGCAACAGAAGTTACCTAGCCTACACTGAGTAATATATGGGCAAAAGCATGGCACCCGGGT
Source organism: Burkholderiales bacterium (assembly GCA_038327315.1). Classification (GTDB taxonomy): domain Bacteria; phylum Pseudomonadota; class Gammaproteobacteria; order Burkholderiales; family Gallionellaceae; genus Gallionella. The sequence continues at coordinate 19,589 of JBBQKX010000022.1, forward strand.
GGGTGCCATTAAGAGGGGAGGAGAAACTATAGAAGAATGTTTCTGTGCGTATTATGCCTAGCAGGTGTTGCTGAATCATTGCATACGGCTGGCATATGTTATGAATTTGTAACTCTGCAGCACGGAAGTACTCAACAAGACCCACGATACGTCACTAAGCAAGCAAAAGAAAAAAGGCATATTTCCATTTATAGAAATATGCCTCAAAAATATGGTGCGCCCGGCGGGAGTCGAACCCACGACCCTTGGCTTCGGAAACCAATACTCTATCCAGCTGAGCTACGGGCGCTTTGAAAGGCGTGCAGCTTAACGCCTTTCGCAATGCAGTTGCTAATTAAGAGTTGTCTTGGTCCAGATCGAACGACTTGTGCAACACACGTACTGCCAACTCCAGATATTTCTCATCGATCACCACGGAAATCTTAATTTCGGAAGTGGAGATCATCTGAATGTTGATGCCCTCTTCAGCCAGAGTGCGGAACATTTTGCTCGCGATGCCTACATGGGAACGCATACCCACACCTACCACGGAGACCTTGGCAGCTTTGTTGTCGCCAATGACATCACGTGCGCCGATGTGCGGTTGAACTTGAGTCTGAAGTATGTCCATCGCACGAACAAACTCGGTGCGGTGCACGGTGAAGGAGAAGTCAGTGCTGCCGTCCACGCCCATGTTCTGGATGATCATGTCGACGTCGATGTTGGCATCACTGATCGGACCGAGGATCTGATATGCGATACCAGGTTTATCGGGCACGCCGATGACAGTGACCTTTGCTTCATCGCGATTAAACGCGATACCGGAGATAATGGCTTGTTCCATTTTATTGCCTTCCTCAAATGTAATCAGCGTACCTTCTCCTTCTTCTTCGAAGCTGGACAGTACGCGCAGTTTGACCTTGTATTTACCCGCAAATTCGACAGAACGTATCTGCAAGACCTTGGAGCCTAAACTCGCCATCTCCAACATTTCTTCAAAAGTGATGGTCTTGAGGCGACGCGCTTCGGGCACCAAGCGTGGGTCTGTGGTGTAAACACCATCCACGTCGGTGTATATCTGGCATTCATCGGCACTCAATGCAGCAGCAATAGCCACGCCGGTAGTGTCAGAACCACCACGACCCAGCGTAGTGATGTTGCCGTCTTCATCCATACCTTGAAAACCTGCAACAACGACTACACAGTCATCATCCAAATCGTCACGGATGTTCTGTTCGTCAATCGAGACGATGCGTGCTTTGGTGTGCGCACTGTCAGTCAATATCTTGACCTGTCCGCCGGTGTAGCTCTTGGCCTTCAGGCCGATGTTCTTGAGCGCCATGCACAACAAGCCTATGGTGACTTGCTCGCCGGTGGAGATAATCACATCCAATTCACGCGGATCTGGATGTTCTTGCATCTCTTTAGCCAACGCAATCAGGCGATTGGTTTCGCCGCTCATCGCAGACAAAACTACCACTACCTGATGACCTTGCGCCTTGAACCTAGCAACGCGACGCGCCACGTTCTTGATACGCTCTGGATTACCGACGGACGTGCCGCCGTATTTCTGCACTATTAAAGCCACGATCTTTTCTCTATCCCTGCCAAAAAATGGCCGCGATTCTAACGTAAGTCCTGAAAAAAAACGAGGAATGCTGATATATGGATCGTGGGTGTCTCTAAAAATTCAAAATTCTAAGTAAGGCAAGGCACAAACAAAAAATTGCGACGCGACATATAACTAAATATGTAAGAAGTAATTTTTTGTGTGTAACACCGCATTACGAGACCGCAAGGGTCTTCCCGCAGAACTAAGGCAATAAATCGCCAAGTTCTTGAATGAACGGAGTTTGGATTTTTAGAGATGCCCTTGTTAAACTCGAACGCTAGCTTATTTAAAAATCCCCAACATGCCTGAGATCATTACCCGCCCCTGCCCAGAATCGGCCACCAATCATTTGATTGCAGAGGGTTATCAAGCCGCTCTAGCGCGTATCTTCGCAGCACGCGGCATCCAGCACCGCGACCAATTGGAACATGGGCTAGCGCAATTGCTGCCAGTGAGCGGACTCAAACAGGCCGGTGAGATGGCAGTACGCTTGGCAGATGCCATCGCTGCTAGCAAACGCCTATTAGTCATTGCCGATTACGACTGCGACGGTGCGACCGCCTGCGCGGTAGCAGTACGTGGCTTGCGGCTGTTTGGCGCATCAGTCGATTTCATCGTGCCGAATCGTTTCGAATACGGGTATGGATTGACGCCCGAAATTGTCAGACTGGCAGCTAAAGAGTCTCCCGACATCCTCGTCACCGTAGACAACGGCATCGCCAGCGTAGACGGTGTTGCCGAGGCGAATCGGCTGGGCATACAAGTCTTGGTCACCGACCATCACTTACCCGGCGACGAACTTCCCAATGCGGCATGTATCGTCAATCCCAACCAACCCGGATGCAACTTCGCAAGCAAAAACCTCGCAGGCGTAGGCGTAATGTTCTATGTATTGCTAGCCTTGCGGGCCGAACTAAAAGCGCGTGGTCAGCTCAGCGAAGCGCAAGCTAAGCGTCTGCCAGATTTGCTCGATCTAGTTGCACTCGGCACGGTCGCCGACGTGGTCAAACTGGATCAGAACAATCGCATCTTGGTGCAACAGGGGCTGTTGCGTATGCGGGCAGGCCGCACCTGCGCAGGTATCCGAGCCTTGTTCGCTATCGCCAAAAAAGACCCCGCCCGTGTCATCAGCCAAGATCTGGGTTTCGCCATCGGGCCACGTTTGAATGCTGCTGGGCGTTTAGAAGATATGCGACTCGGAATAGATTGCCTGCTCTGTGACGACGAGGATGCTGCTCTATTGATGGCAACACGCTTGGATGAACTCAATCGCGAACGCCGCAGCATAGAGACTGACATGCAAGAATCCGCGATGGCGGTGCTGGATACCATACAAGTCAGCGACAACTTCAGTCTGGCACTATTCGAAGCCGACTGGCACCAAGGGGTGATTGGCATCCTCGCCTCGCGTCTCAAAGACAAATATCACCGCCCCGTTATCGTGTTCGCTGCGGCTAACAATGGCGAACTAAAAGGCTCGGGTCGCTCCATCGCAGCGCTACACCTGCGTGACGCCTTGGACTTGATCAGCAAACGTCACCCTACTTTGATCAAAAAATTCGGCGGCCATGCGGCGGCGGCAGGATTGAGTATAGACGGCACACGCTTCAACGACTTCGTGTCCGCCTTTGAAGCCGTGGTGCGCGAACTCCTCAGCGTTAACGATTTGCAACAAAAGCTGGAGAGCGATGGTGCATTAGATGCCGCGGATATCAACATGGACTTCGCACAACAACTGGATGCACAGATCTGGGGGCAAGGTTTTCCTGCACCGATGTTCGATGATGATTTCCAAGTGCAACAACAGCGCGTGGTTGGTGAACGCCATCTCAAATTACGCTTGAAAAAATCTGGGCAACTCTTCGAGGCGATGTTGTTCGGTCAAGCAGAACCTCTGCCTGACACCATACATGCGCTATACAGTGTCAACATTAATGAATATCAGGGCAATCGCAGCGTACAATTACTCATCAGACATTGGGAGTCTTCAGTATTCTGATTTTAGGAGAGCAAGTTGGAATTCAGTTTCGCATTAGGTAACGACATAGACTCCATACCGCAATTCCTCATCAGCTTAGCGATAGGTCTGCTAATTGGATTGGAGCGTGAGCGTAATCCTTCTGCAAAAGCGGGTCTACGAACCTTCGCCTTGGTGTCCATGTTTGGCACCTTGACCGCGATGCTGGCGAGTAAGAGCGATATGCCTTGGCTGCTGGCTGTCGGACTATTGGCTGTCGCTGCCATGATTATCTCGGTCTACCACAACCCCAACAACGAAAACTCCGATCCTGGCACCACCACGGTCGTAGCACTGTTGGTATCCTACTCATTGGGCGCATTGATCTGGTTCGGTATGTCCAAGCTAGCCATCATGCTGGCCATCGCCACCACAATCTTGCTGTATTTCAAACCTGAGCTACGTGGCATGACACAGCGTCTGAAACGGACCGACTTGGTTTCCGTATTGCAATTCTCAGTCCTCACCTTCGTCATCCTACCTATCCTGCCCAACCAGAGTTACGGCCCTTATGGCGCCTTCAATCCCTATCAGGCTTGGATGATGGTGGTGCTGATTTCGGGTATGAGTTTGGCTGGATATATCGCCCTACAGTGGGCAGGACAGCGCTTTGGCGCACCGCTGCTGGGCATTTTCGGCGGACTCGTCTCCAGCACCGCGACTACCCTGCTCTATGCCAAACAGAGCAAGCTCAACGAAGAGATGGTGCATCTGTCCGCCATCGTCATCCTCATCGCCAGTCAGATGGTGCTGGTAACGCTGATGATCATCTGTACGGTGGTCGCCCCCTCTTTATTGAGTGAACTGCTGCCTCCATTAGCAATTGGATTGGTGTGTGGATTGGTCGTGACGCTGTATAACTGGAAATCCTTGAGTACCTCGAAAGACTTACCCTTACCGCAGACCTCCAATCCTACCGAACTTCATACCGCACTGGGCTTTGGCTTGCTATTCGTGGTGGTGTTGCTGTGTTCTGCTTGGCTCAACGAAATCGTCGGCGACAAGGGGATGTACATGGTCTCCTTTGTCGCCGGATTCACCGATGTCCATCCCATCACCTTATCCAGCATGCGTTTGTTCAACTTGGAAAAACTCGCCCCACATGCTGCTGCTAGTGCCATCGTCATCGCCTATCTGTCCAACATGGCGTTCAAGACGTTTCTTGTCGCCACCATAGGCGGCTGGCATCTTGCCAGACATGTGTTGACTGGCTTCGCGGCAATGGCTGCCGGCACAACGATAGGATTGTTGATATTCTGAAGCTTGGATGCAGGACGTGGGGTACAGAACTCAGCAAAACTAGTGCACCTTCTTCTCCCCTACATCCCGCATCCTGCATCCTAATTCCCCGAATCCCCGTTATAATCGCGGCCTTTAGAAAATCAAGAACAACAACATGGAAGCCGAACAACTCAACGCCATCTCCAACCAACTGCAAGATTTAGATGCGCGCAGTGCAGAATTACGGAGGTTTCTTTGACTACGATCTCAAACAAGAACGCTTAGTCGAAGTCTCTGAACTCGCGGAAAATCCCGCGATTTGGAACGATGCGAAACGCGCTCAAGAACTGGGCCGTGAACGCAAAATATTGGAAGGCATCGTGTTGGGCTTGAGCAAAATCAAGCAAGACCTGAGCGATGCAGGCGAATTGTTCGAGATGGCCAGAGCCGAAAACGACGAAGAAAGTCTACATGCCACGGCTGCTGACGTGCAGGACATCGAGCTGCGTGTCGCCGCAATGGAATTCCGCCGCATGTTCTCGCACCCGATGGACCCCAACAACTGCTTCATCGACATCCAAGCTGGCTCGGGGGGTACCGAGGCGCAGGACTGGGGCTCGATGTTGTTGCGCATGTATATACGCTACTGCGAACGCAAAGGTTTTCAAGTTGAAGTGCTGGAACAGTCTGACGGTGAAGTCGCCGGTATCAAGGGGGCTTCACTAAAAATCATCGGCGAATATGCCTACGGCCATCTGCGTACTGAAACTGGCGTACACCGCCTAGTACGAAAATCCCCGTTCGACTCGGGCAACCGTCGCCATACTTCTTTCTCCAGCGTGTTCGTTTATCCCGAAGTCGATGACTCCATCGAGATTGACATCAATCCCGCCGACTTGCGTGTGGATACTTACCGCGCTTCGGGTGCGGGTGGTCAGCACATCAACAAGACCGACTCAGCAGTGCGTCTAACTCACATTCCGACTGGCATCGTGGTGCAATGTCAAAGCGACCGTTCGCAACACAAGAACCGCGCCGAAGCAATGTCCATGTTGAAGTCACGTATGTATGAGGAAGAATTGCGCAAACGCAACGAAGCCAAACAGGAGCTCGAAGATGGCAAGTCTGACATCGGCTGGGGCCACCAAATTCGCAGCTATGTGCTGGACCAATCACGCATCAAAGACTTGCGTACCAATCACGAAGTCGGCAACACTCAAGGTGTGCTCGACGGTGACTTGGACGATTTCATCTCCGCCAGTCTGAAACAAGGCGTTTA
>JBBQKX010000023.1:0-25669 GCA_038327315.1 Burkholderiales bacterium
AGATGCTGCCGAGTTCGTTGCCAGTGCAGCAGACAACATCGCCGCCACCCTCACCCCACAACACCTGCTCTACAACCGCAACGCCATGCTGGTCGGCGGCATCCGCCCGCACTTCTTCTGTTTGCCCATACTCAAACGCGAGATTCACCGCGAGGCCTTGGTCAAAGCCGCCATCAGCGGCAGCAAGAAATTCTTCCTAGGAACAGACAGCGCGCCCCACGCCCAACACACCAAAGAAAACGCCTGTGGTTGCGCGGGTTGTTACTCGGCGCATAACGCCATCGAGCTATACGCCGAAGTGTTTGAGGGAGCCGATGCATTAGATAAATTGGAAGGATTCGCCAGTTTTTACGGTGCGGATTACTACGGCCTGCCGCGCAATAAAGAAATGATTACATTGCGCAAAGAAGCGTGGCAAGTGCCGCACAATCTGGAGTTCGGCGGCTCTAAGCTCGTGCCGCTGAAAGCGGGTGAAACGATGCAGTGGAAGTTTTATATATAAACAGCCTTTGCAGCCAAATTCTTTAATTACAGAGTGCGATTTTCATGAGAGTAGACGGCAAGATAATCAAATGGAATGATGAACGCGGTTTTGGATTTATCTCGCCAATTCATGGTGGGGAAGAAGTATTCGCTCATATTTCTGCTTTTCCGAATGATGGGCAACGTCCGAAGCTTGGAGAACTTGTTTCTTTCGAAATTGATATAGACAAATCAGGCACTGGTAAAAAAAGAGCAATAGATATTTCTTATTCTGCCCGCGTCAAAATATCCCGCCAAAATCAAAGCAAAGTAAGGCCGCCAATTAAAAAGCGCAGTTTTGTTGGTCGCTTGATTCCAGTCCTGTTGGTTGGGTTAGTGGTTTATGGGTATACGAATTACTCAGAAAAAAATAAAGATTTGGAGGGGATGAGGAGCACTGAAAATACATCTCAGGAGAGTTCACATTTCACTCCACTACAAACAAGCAGCAATATGGAGTCAGCTCAATCAAATGATAGCGACTCAAAGCTTTCAAATGCATTTGAATCCCGAGCAAACAATCTTCAAATTGAAGGAAGTGGAAGGGTTGTAGTGCTCTTATCAGACGACAATGACGGAAGTCGACATCAGCGGTTCATTGTGCGTCTGAACTCGGGTCAGACGCTCTTGATCGCTCACAACATCGATCTGGCATCAAGAATCGATGACCTTCTTGAAGGGGACACAATCAGGTTTTATGGTCAATATGAATGGAACGAAAAAGGCGGCGTAATCCACTGGACACATAACGACCCTAGTGGAACTCATGTGGCGGGCTGGTTAATGTACAAAGGAATAAAGTATCAGTAGTTAGAGCAGCCAGGCTCGCATTATCCAGCCCAGGCTTGAAACTAAAGGATTAAAGGGGTCAGGTTCGCATTTTTCAAGAAGCTATACCAGAAAATACGCTGTGCATTGGGCGCAATTGTTTGATGATGCCAGTGTGGTCGAGGCTGTGCGCCATATCGTAGTGCCAGCTAACGAGCAGAACCTAGACCGCCTAGGCGATGAGCTGGTTTCAAAATAAACGTTAATAGCAATCCATAGAAAGTCTATTTATGAGCCAACTCTTCACACCCTTCCGCATCGGTAAGCTCACGCTAAAGAATCGCATTGTCATTGCGCCCATGTGCCAATACTCGGCACGCGAAGGTGATGCGACGGATTGGCACCAGATTCATCTCGGCCACATGGCGTTATCCGGCGCAGGGCTATTGATCATAGAGGCGAGCGCGGTGACTGCGGATGGCCGCATCTCTTTGGATGATCTGGGGCTGTGGTCAGATTCGAATGAGGCGGCTTTGAAGAAGACTTTGGCTGTGGTGCGTAAATATTCCTCCATGCCGATTGCGATACAACTGGCACATGCTGGGCGCAAGGCTTCGTGTCATGTGCCTTGGCAGGGTGGCAAGCAGGCGACTGCGAGCGAAGGTGGTTGGACTACGGTCGCGCCTTCTGCCCTGCCCTTCACAGCGGACGACTGTGCTCCCATCGCATTGGATAAAGCTGGATTAGCACGCATAGAGCAGGCATTTGTCACTGCCGCGCAACGCGCACAGCGTCTGGGCTTGGAGGCTATTGAGGTACATGCCGCGCACGGTTATCTCTTGCATCAATTCCTCTCACCATTGAGCAATATGCGTACCGATGAATACGGCGGCTCCTTGGAGAACCGTATGCGTTTTCCTTTAGCGATATTCGATGCGGTGCGTGCTGCCGTGCCCGAAATGACGGTGGGCATACGCATCTCTGCTACTGACTGGGTCGAGGGTGGTTGGGATATCGAGCAGAGCGTGGCCTTCGCGCATGAACTGAAGCAGCGCGCTTGTGATTACATTCATGTGTCCAGCGGAGGACTGTCGCCCGCGCAGAAGATCGTGGTCGGGCCGGGCTATCAAGTGGAGCTCGCCGAGCGCATCCGCGACAAGACCAGTATGCCGACCATCGCGGTGGGCATGATCACCGAGCCAGAGCAGGCCGAGGCCATCATCGCTGATGGGCAGGCGGACATGGTGGCTTTGGCGCGCGGCATGCTCTACGACCCGCGCTGGCCTTGGCATGCGGCAGCTACGTTAGGCGCGCAAGTCAGTGCGCCGCCGCAATATCTGCGTTGCCAACCTAGCGGTCTGCGTCAGTTGTTCGAGCCAGATATTAAGTAAGTGTCTAGTGCGAAAGCAAACAGACTGTTCGGGCTGAGCCTATTGCTGCTGCTCAGCCTGTGGACAGGACTAGCAGAGGCTAGACACAGCGGCGGTGCGCGCACGCAAGCGATAGACATGATAGTGATTCATTCTACGGGTGGCCCAACTTGTGAAAACGGTAAGCCTATCTGGGTGGGGGCGGGCACGTTAGACGAGAATCTGCGTCAGATTGAAGCACACCCTAAGCTGGGCATACATTACATGGTCGACCGGGATGGCACGGTACGCAGCAGCGTTCCTGAGTCTCAGATCGCGCATCATGTGTTTCACTACAGCGGCCGCTCTATCGCTATCGAACTCATCAACCAAGGAGATGGACACGACCTATACCCTGAGGCGCAACTGGCATCGTTGGTGAAATTGCTCAAGGACATCGTGCAACGGCACGGTATCAAGCGCGAGGACATCAAGCGACATTCAGACTTGGATCACGGGCACATGAGTTGCGACAAGACTCGCAGACGTAAAGTCGATCCAGGAGATGCTTATCCGAAAGATTGGGTACTGGATCGTGTGTTCGGTTCTGAGTAAGGAATACACAAATCTGCACCATAGATGCGCTGGTCACAGCGCTGAGCGTGTCGGTTAGGACTGGTCGAAAATGGGAGTAGACTGGCGCGGCAAGGTTGGGGTTTCTCCTCGTTTTTGCAAGTCACATGTAGCACATACAGACCTTCTGAAAGGGAATGATATGAAAAAATTGACTATTGCTGTCCTAGTGAGTTTGCTTGCATTTACCTCCATGGCTGAGGCCGCCAAAAAAGGGGGCTCGATCCCCAAAGGCGACAAAGTGGCCAGCGGAAAACAGTTTGATATTTACGCTGAACTCAAGGAATCTAAACCTTGGGCAGCTTCGGGTCTCATGCTGAATATTTATGCCACAACAGTGGTTGTCCACAATACCCAAAAGCATGGGCGTCAACTTTTTCGCAGCCGTTTAGAAGCCGTCGATGTCAATCTGTTAGACCCATCAATGTGGCAAGTGGGTGACTTCGATGGTGACGGGTTCGACGACTATCGTGCAGTGTCTGGCATCAGTAAAAATGGTTGTCGCACATGGGCAACTCAGACTTGGCTGCCCAAGAGAGCGCGCTTCACCTTCGCTGCGAAAATACAATATCTGACAGATGCGAGCGGCAAGGAGGTTACAACCTGCTTCCCTAGAAAACACAAATAAGGGCTTACTGACAACTCGATTTACAGCATGGCGATAGGGTAAGTACTTCGAGTATGGTCACGATTGATTTAAGAACATATGCTTTAAATTCAGGCGTTTTGTCGTTTGTAAAAGCAGCAAATTTTTGTTCAATCAAGGAGATCGATCATGAAGAAACTTTGGATATATCCTGTCGTATTGGCGTTTGGTACTTTGTCGTGTGGGTTTGCCAATGCACGAGACGAAGGTACGGTGGGTGTTAATGCTCCGAGAAATACGGGTTCAGTGAGCGTGGTCAAACCTGAGCAACGGGCTACGGTGCATGTTGCTACTAAAGCCGAGCGGGAGCGTGCAAATCACCCGAAGAAAGTCGGCTCAACATCTGGGACTGTGGAGGTTAATTCTCCACCGGAGCAGAAGCGCCACCACCCAATGAACAAGGAAAGTCGCGCGAGCGAAGGAAGTGTGGAAGTTCGCTCACCGGCTAGTAATGACGGAAATAGAGGTGGTGTTAGCGTCGAACGCAAACCCAAATCTACACTAGAGGCGTCCATCACTAAGAAGCAACACAGCAAAGCAAAAAGCAACTCTAACCATCGTGATCGGCGTTAGAACGAGCGTTACAGACAAATAATCTACTCACAACTTAAAAGAGGCAGGGTCACCCTGCCTCTTTTAACGAGTAGCGCAATCAAGGTGACAGCGCTGCCCTTCATGCAAAATACCAACGCAACAAACCATCTGAAACAGTGGTAAAGCCGGGCAATCTAACAAATCTAAAAACCGGTAGGGCAGCAAAAGGATGGTATAAACGGGGGGTGTTTGAAGGGAATGGGCTGATGCTCGTGCTTGTTATTTTGAATGCGCTAGATCGCTTGATGTCCAACTGAATTTTAATACGCTTATGCCGCTATCATCCTATCTCAGTACCTCGCCTATCCTCGGTGAACGTGTCTATCTCCAATCCTCCTGTCAAGTCATCGGCGACGTGACGCTGGGCGATGACAGTTCCGTTTGGTGCAATACGGTGTTGCGCGGGGATGTTAACCGTATCGTGGTGGGACGTGGCTCGAATGTGCAGGATCTGAGTATGTGCCATGTGTCGCACAAGACGGCGAATAAACCTGATGGCTCGCCGCTCATCATTGGTGACTACGTGACTGTAGGGCATTCCGTTATCTTGCACGGCTGTCGCATCGGCAACGAATGCTTGATTGGCATGGGCTCCATCATCATGGACGATGTGGTGATCCCAGACCACGTGATGATAGGTGCGGGCAGCTTGGTGTCGCCAGGCAAGGTGTTGGAAAGCGGTATGTTGTACATGGGCAGGCCTGCTAGCGCAGTACGACCTCTGACGGAGCATGAGATCGCCTATCTGCGTTATTCGGCCGAGCACTATATGCGGCTCAAAGACAACTATCTGCAAGGAGAGAAGCGGGATGTTCAGTAAGGAAATTTTGTATAGCAGTGAGGCTGGCCTGGAGCATGAGATTGAGCGAAAATGCATCGCGCTCGGCTTGAATGTAGAAGATGAAAATCGCGTTACTTTGTTTGTTAAAGACTTGTTGGCTAACCTAGACGCAATAAGGGCGGAGGCCAACGAGGGGCATCGCATTCCTAGGCTTAAATTGGAAATATACGGGCTGTCGGTGTTGATGCACCGTACTAATAACGAGGTGTTCGGCAAAGGGTATCTGTCACAATTCGATGTTGTGGCAAAACAAGAACGCACTTGGGCCATCATTGCGCGTGCCATTTGGCGCGAATTAGAAAACCGCCACATCCAATAATCTTTAGAAAGTATAGAAGCATGAACAACTCTGAACTGAGAGAAGTCAATCGCGCCAAACTGGTGTTGGAGACTGCACAAATGCCTTGGCGTGAGATGCAGCGTTATTTTGCGAGTGGCGTGGCGCTCTATGTCGCACCTGATCTCGACTTAGTCGAAGTGGCGCTGGTGATGTCAGAGGACAATGCCACTCAGATCCAACAATGGATGGCCGCTGAACAGTTCGGCAAAGTCAAAGACGAGCAAGCAGCAGACTGGTATCAAGCTGATGTGATGTTGTGGTCTGTGGTCGTAAGTCCTTGGGTATTAGTGCAGCAACGAAAATCCTGAGTCTAGCCGCTTTGCCACAAGGATAATCTCTCCTTCCTAGGCTATGTGCAGGCCGTAAAATCCCCTAGTTTTCTTGGAATTTTGGTGTCCGAACAAGACCTTGTGGTATGTAGGGTTCAAGTCTAGAATGAGCCCAAACGACTAGGTGCGGAGGATGTAATGAGAAAGCTGCTTTCTGTAGTTTGTCTATTGTCAGGCTTGTTACCGAGTGTCGCGATGGCCGCAGAGCCAGACACAGAACAGGGCTTGGCACTGTTGCAGCAGGGAAAATATGCCGAGGCATATGCCTTGCTGGAGCCATTTGAGATTGATAAGGCGGGAGACATCAACTTCGATTACCTGCTCGGCACGGCGGCGTTGAATAGCGGCAACCCGACCAAAGCGACTTTCATCTTCGAGCGCATCCTTGCTCAAAATCCCAACTATGTCAGCGTTCGTTTGGACATGGGACGTGCATACTATGAGATGCATGATTATGCCCGTGCAAAAATCGAATTTGAGACGGTCATCGTATTTCAGAATCTTCCTCCCGATCTCAAGTCAGCAGCAGAACAGTATCTGACTGCTATGAACCAAATGCATGAAGCCAGCAAGACTGCATTCACTGCCTATATCGAAGGTGGTTTGGGTCATAACGCTAATATCAACAGTGGTATCTCGCAAAGCCAGAATCCTGTCTACTTGCCCTCCTACGGCATACTGTATTTCATGAATCAGACTAATCTGAAGACCTCGGATCGATATCTGAATACCACCGCTGGCATGGAAGTGAATCACCAAGCATCAGATACCGTATCGCTATACGGCGGAGTCGATGCATCCGCGCGCACTTATGATAAATACAACACTTCAAATTACGGTTCCGTGTCGGCTCGAGGGGGTGTGAGTCTGAGAGAAGGTTCATGGATTTTTAGAACAGGAATAAACGGTGCCAACAATACCCTCCATAGCGCACATAGCTATGACACTACTGGTATCGATGGGGATGCGCGTTATCAGGTCAACGCCAGTAATCAGGTGAATGTAACGTTACAGGGTATGCGCTTGCGCTTCGCAGATCCCCTTCTGCAGGTGCAGAATTACAACCAGTCATCGCTGACCGCTGGCTGGATGATGGCGCTGGGTAATGGCGGGACAGCGATGACCTTCAGTGCCACTGGCGGCAGTGAGCGTGCATTTGGTCGCGATGATGGCAATAAGACATATCAAGGGCTACGCATAGGCTGGCAATCGACGATTACACCAACGACTGGCGCATTCATGAGTCTGGGTGCACAGCGCAGTAAATACGACAAGATTAACCCTACATTTTTGGTCAACCGTAGTGATAAATTGTATGACTTGAGTTTAGGAGTGTCTTGGGCATTTGCGCATGCATGGAGTCTGCGCCCACAAGTGGTTTATGTTCGGAACGACTCGAATGTTCTATTCAATAAGTACAGTGGCACTGATTTTTCTTTGAATCTGCGCCGCAGTTTCTAGTCAGGAGGCAATCATGCATATCCGTCAGTTAACCATAGCTACCTTACTATTGCTGCTGACAATAAGCGGCTCAGTGTTTGCGTCAGCAGGTGTGTTTCAATTCGTTAGGGGTGATGTGCGCCTAATCGATGCGAACGGTATCGAACGTACAGCTATCAAGGGTGATGCGTTGAACGAAGGCGATAGCATCAATACTGGCGGTGATGCCATGGCTCAGATCAATATGGCGGATGGCGGTTTTATATCTGTGCGCCCCAACACAAAGATGAAAGTTGATACCTACATCTACGCTGGCAAAAATGACAGTAGTGAAAAGAGTTTCTTTTCCTTGTTGGTTGGCGGGTTTCGTTCACTTACTGGCTTGATAGGCAAACACAACAAAGAAAACTACAAGATCAAGACACCTAGCGCCACTATCGGCGTAAGAGGTACAGATCATGAGCCTATGGTGATATTGCCTGAGCAGAGTGCATTAGGTAAACCAGGTACCTATGACAAGGTGAATTTCGGTGCTTCATTTATCACCAATGACAAAGGTATTATCAACATCAATCCAAATCAAGTGGGTTTCGTACCTAGTGCGAATACGGTTCCGGTGATCTTACCTAAAATACCTTCGTTCTATAGGCATTCTCCACCCATAGAGGTGAGAAAAGCGATACGCCCTGAAGAGAGTGTTGGCAGAGGCGGCGCTGATGACAAGGTGGGCGATGTCCAGTCTGGGCAAGTCACTACTGCCAAGGATGCGGTCATCAATCGCGATAAGACAGTTGTTGCTCCAGTACGTAGCCTGACCACATCCACAGGGATCGTACCGCTCAAAAGCAGTCTACTGCTTGCACCATTGCCTTCACTGAGCACAACTACCAAGCTGGCACCCTTATCAACAAGCACGCAACCGTTGACTACAACGATTACGACTACCAAGACACTAGATCCACTGGCTGTTCCGACCACTACAAGCACGACCACCACGGATCCAACTCTGAAGACAACGACAACCACACTACAACCTGTGTTGTCGACTACGACAACGCTTTTGGCGCCCACGACTACCACTACATTGATCCAACCAGTCTTGTCGCCTAAGACAACCACTACATTGATTCAGCCAGTCCTGTCACCTACGACAACCACAACATTGATTCAACCAGTCCTGTCACCCACAACGACGATACAGCCAATTTTGTCGCCGACAACAACTATGATCTTGCAGCCTAAGATCCTTCCTTGATTTAAGGAGAATGACCATGAAAACTTCCCAAATAAAATTGATCCTAGTCGCGCTAGCTAGCAGTCTTATGGCTACCACTGCCTGTGCCGAGGATAAGATTATCTTTACCACGGGCGATGTGCAGATACGTGATGCCAGCGGGCAGTTGAGACCAGCGATGAAGGGAGAGCCTATCTATGTTGGGGATACGCTGGTAACTGCTCCGGGCGGTTATGCACAAGCTAAATTGGATGCGGGCTTCATGGCAATTCGACCCATGAGCCAGGTTAGGCTAGATGCGCCGCAACTTTCGACAGATCCAAGGGCTGGCAACTTGTATCAAGTTACACTGCAACAAGGCGGTGTCAGGATGATCTCTGGCAAAGAGGATGCACCCAAGGATGGGCATAGAGATTTGCGCGCTTCCCCCAGAATGAGTATCGTCACTCCCAACGCTAACATCTCGCTTAGAGATGCGGATGGTGAAGCGATGATTGTGCCCCCTAAAGTAATCGGTGCAGCACCGACTACCTTTAGCCTGGTCAATAATGGCGAAGCCTCGGTTAGAAGTGCTGGTGGGGCGTTAACAGTCATGCCCAATCAAGCTGTGAGCGTTTTGGGTAAGGCTTTACCAGACATGGTCGCTATCACATCATTGCCAACTACGTTGCCTATAGCATCCAGTCTTGCGCTGACCCCCAAAAAATTGACTACAACCACTACTGTCCAACCCGTGCTACCTATAGCTAAGCAGGGCACGTTAGTCGGTATGGCTATGCCAACAACAATTGCGCCTCCTTTAGGTAAGACAGGGGTACTGGCGCCGCCACCGACCTTGCCATCTACGTTGTCACCTAAAATTGCAATGCTTCCGGTAATACAGTCACCGCTTGCAACATTGTCGCCGCCCTTGATTCAGCCGCCGATTGTGCCTGTACCACTTCCTGTGGTTAAACCGCTAGTGTTCACTCCCCCCCCAACTTTGGTACTGCCTCCTATTGTGACGCCACCACCATTGGTGATTAAGCCTCCTATCTTAGTAATTGCGCCGCCGATTTTAGTGATCAGGCCACCTACTTTGGTTTGTACAACAGTGATCATAAATGGGTTGAAACAACAGATCTGCAAATAAAAATTGTACAAACTGTAGGCTAGCTACATGCAGCAAATTGACAAAAGGGGCGTACGCCCCTTTTGTCAATTAGTAGGCATCAGAGAGACGCCAATGGGCTGTTCAATCAGATTAATCGTGATGATGTGGAAGCAGTGAATGATACTTTGACATGTCAGCATAAGTTCGTGGGAGAGAAGAAGGGTTTGTTCGCTCAGATAGTTTCTGAATATCAGAGATTCAAGCGACGATACTGCACTGCTTCCGCAATATGTACGGTCAATATCTCGTCACTACCAGCCAGATCGGCGATGGTTCGGGCCACCTTGAGGATACGATGGTAGGCGCGTGCGGAAAGATCAAGCCGAGTGATGGCTTGACGTAACAGGGCTTCACCTTGCGTATCCGGTTTGCAGTACTCCTCTATCTCAGTCACATTTAATAAAGCATTTGATTTGTTCTGGCGCGTCAACTGGCGTATCCGCGCTGTCTCTACTCTGGTTTGTATCTCCGCACTGGTTTCGCCGTCTGCATTTTTGAGTAAGTCTTGATGCGCAACAGAGGGTATCTCGATCTGGATGTCGATGCGGTCCATCAAGGGGCCAGAAATTTTGTTGCGATAGCGTGATACTTGGTCGGGTGTGCAGCGGCATTTGCCGTTGTAGTGCCCAAGATAGCCACAGGGACAAGGATTCATTGCGGCGACTAATTGGAATTGTGCTTTGAAGTCGGCACGGCGTGCGGCGCGGGAGATGGTGATGCGACCGCTCTCTAGAGGCTCGCGTAAGACCTCTAGGACGCTACGATCAAATTCAGGAAGCTCATCCAAGAACAACACGCCGTGCATGGCGACCGAGATTTCGCCTGGTCTAGGATTGCTGCCACCACCGACCAAAGCCACTGCACTGGCGGTGTGATGGGGTGCGCGATATGGACGTTGCTTCCAGTTCTCTACTTTGAACATACCGCCTAAGGATTGCATGGCCGCACTTTCGAGCGCTTCTGCCTGCGTCATCTGAGGCAAGATGCCGGGGAAGCGCGCCGCCAACATGCTCTTGCCTGTTCCTGGTGGACCCGACATCAACACGCTGTGGCCGCCAGCTGCTGCGATTTCTAGTGCACGCTTGCCCTGAGATTGTCCCTTCACTTCGCGCATGTCTGGGTAATTCGGGGTGATTTGTGGTGTATCAGATATATAGCGGGGCAAAACCTCGCGGCCAGCTAGATGCGCGGCAACTTGCAATAGTGATTGCGCGGCATACACCACCGCATCATCTACTAATGCTGCCTCTGCCGCATTGACCTCAGGCAAAATAAAGGCGCGGCCTGAATGTGCTGCACGATAAGTCATCGCTAAGGCACCGCGTATCGCCCGCAGCTCACCTGTTAGCGCAAGCTCGCCCGCATACTCATAGTCAGTTAATTTGTCTTTAGGGATCTGGCCTGTTGCAGCGAGTATGCCTAGCGCAATCGGCAAATCGAAGCGGCCACTTTCTTTGGGTAGATCGGCAGGGGCGAGGTTGACGGTGATGTGGCGGGCAGGGAATTCAAAGTTGCAATTCTGCAGTGCGGCACGTACGCGATCTTTGCTTTCTTTTACTTCGGTCTCGGGTAAACCAACGATGGTGAAGCTAGGTAGGCCATTAGCCAGATGAACTTCCACGGTCACAAGCTCGGCCTCCATGCCGGACAGTGCGCGGCTATAGAGGACAGCGAGGCTCATGGATAGTAGTGATACATGATTATTTGTTGTGGCCTTCCAACTCCGCGATGCGCGCTTCCAATGCAGTGAGTTGTTCACGGGCTCTTGTTAGTACTTGTGCTTGTACATCAAACTCTTCACGTGTGACCAGATCTAGTTTTGAGAAACCTTGCGCCAGAAGCGCGCGCACGTTCTTCTCTACATCTTTGGCAGGACTATTGTTTACTGCTTGATGCAATTTGTCGGACAAGTCATTAAAGATATTGGCATTCAACATGGTGTATTTCCTTCTCTATAGATATGACGCGAGTGTAGCAAAAAATACCCCACTGTATTCGCGCACCAAAAACTTGCTCGAAGGTAGTGCACTAACATGAAAATATGCTTGTTAATGGTGCACCATAAAAAATGGATATTCTTTTGGCCTAAATAACTATCTGTAATTATTGAATAAAAAACTTTGGCACGGTTACTGCTTTAGGTATTGCACGGAAACTCAAATCCCGTAACTAAACTTTAACTACGCAAAGGAAATAACATGAAAAGCAATCTGTTGAACGGTTTGATCTTGGCAGCTTTGGTAATGCCTGGTGCAGCAATGGCAGCGGATGCTGCATCTGACTTCTCTCTCAGTTCTAATGTTGGTGTGGTTAGCAACTATGTATTCCGTGGTATCACACAAACTGTAGGTAAGCCAGCTGTCCAAGGTGGTATGGATCTTTCTCACTCAAGCGGTTTGTACGCTGGTGTATGGGGTTCCAATGTGGATTGGATTTTGGCTAGTGGTTCTGTAGGTAATTCCAGTCTGGAAATGGATGCATACGCTGGTTACAAAGGCACTGCAACAGAAGATATTAGCTACGACGTGGGTCTGGTTCGTTACAACTACTTGGGTAACTACACACCTCCAGCGGGTTATGTAAAAGCAGATACCTCAGAAGCATATGGCTCTATCGCTTACCAATGGTTGAGCATGAAGTACTCGTACAGCTTGGGTGATTTCCTGACTGTACCTAAAGCATCGGGCACTAACTATCTGGAAGTGAATGCGAGCTACACACTTGAAGACGCAGGCGTAAGTTTGGGTGCGCACTACGGCAAGCAAACATACAAGGGCGCAGCCGCTGATGCGTTAGCTGTTGCAGGTACCAGCGCGACATACTCTGACTACAAGGTCAGCGTAAGCAAAGACTTCTCTGGTTATGTGTTGGGTCTGGCTTACACCAACACTAATGCACCGATGAATGGTTATTACACCTTCGCGGGTAAGAACTGGGGTGCAAGTGCAGTTGCAGCATCTTTGACTCACTCGTTCTAAAACTGAAATGGGCGGGGTTACCCGCCCTCACATGAGGAGATAGTTATGAAAATGGTCACAGCGATCATCAAGCCTTTCAAGTTGGACGAAGTGCGTGAAGCGCTTTCCTCCATAGGCGTACAAGGCATTACCGTAACTGAAGTTAAAGGTTTCGGACGCCAAAAAGGACACACCGAGTTGTACCGCGGTGCCGAATATGTAGTGGATTTCTTGCCCAAAGTGAAACTGGAAGCGGCAATCAAAGACGAGTTGCTCGATCAAGTAGTCGAGACGATAGAGAAAGCAGCACACACAGGCAAGATAGGCGATGGCAAGATCTTCGTCTCACCGTTAGAACAAGTGATCCGCATCCGCACCGGTGAATCCGGCGTAGAAGCACTATAAGGAGAAAGAAATGAAGAAGTTCTTTGCTTTATTCGCGTTACTGGCAGTGCTGAGCGGACTCTCCGCTGGTGCATATGCCGAAGAAGCTGCTGCGGTAGCAACTGCAGTTGAGGCTACCTCAGAAGCGGCAGCACCTGTCGCCGCTGAGGTAGTTGCTGTGGTTGCAGCAGCACCAGTACCAGCCAAAGGTGATACCACCTGGATGATGTTGTCCACACTGCTGGTTATTCTGATGATCATCCCAGGTCTGGCATTGTTCTACGGTGGCTTGGTTCGCACTAAGAACATGCTATCCGTGTTGTCCCAAGTGTTCGGGATTTTCGCCTTGATCTCCATCCTGTGGGTAATCTACGGCTACTCACTGGCCTTCGGTGACGGCGGCTCGATGAACTGGGCAATCGGTGATTTGAGCAAGTTGTTCCTGTCAGGAATGACTGGTGACAGCACTGCAGCGACTTTCTCTGCTGGCGTTGTGATTCCTGAATTCACCTTCGTAGCCTTCCAATTGACCTTTGCAGCAATCACTACTGCACTGATCATCGGCGGCTTCGCAGAGCGCATCAAGTTTGGCGCACTGATGGTGTTCTCAGCACTGTGGTTCACTTTCTCTTACCTGCCAATCGCACACATGGTATGGGCAACAGGTGGTTATCTGTTCGACAAGGGTGCACTGGACTTCGCTGGCGGCACTGTGGTGCATATCAATGCTGGTATCGCAGCTTTGGTTGGCGCAATCGTAATTGGCAAGCGTATCGGTTACGGTAAAGAGCCTATGACTCCGCACAACCTGCCTATGACTATGATAGGTGCTGCTCTGCTGTGGGTGGGCTGGTTCGGCTTTAACGCGGGCTCAAATCTGGAAGCAACTGGCGGTGCTGCACTTGCTCTGTTGAATACAATTGTTGCCCCTGCTGCTGCTGCACTGACTTGGATGGCTACTGAAAAGATGATGCGTGGTAAGGCTTCCATGTTGGGTATCACTTCTGGTGCAATCGCCGGTCTGGTAGCCGTCACTCCAGCTGCAGGATTGGTTGGCCCGATGGGCGCTATCATCCTCGGTGCATTGGTTGGTCCGGTCTGCTTCTGGGCTGTCTCTGGACTGAAGAAGATGTTGGGCTATGACGACTCTCTGGATGTTTTTGGTATCCACGCAATTGGCGGTATCGTCGGCGCGATCGGCACCGGTATCTTTGTCTCCCCAGCATTGGGCGGCGTAGGTGTGAAGGACTATGACATGGCACATCAAGTGATGGTCCAAGGTACTGGAGTACTGGTTACTGTCTTGTGGTCTGGTGTTGTTGCCTTCGTCTGCTTCAAGGCTGTCGACATGGTGATGGGTCTGCGAGTATCGGAAGAAGCCGAACGCGAAGGTCTGGACACTGCGACTCACGGTGAGCGCGCTTATAACGCTTAAATAATTCGCCTCCTCCCCTGAAGCTCCCCGCTTCAGTTTCAAGGGCACCGCAAGGTGCCCTTTTTTCATTTATGAGTCGCGAGAGGTGAAGCAGAAAGCATAAATTTTCGTGTGTCTGGATAGGGAGTGGAGAGTAGATATACCTATCTAAAGTTCTGGCATGCATCCTGCTGTAGTTAAAGCTAACAGAAACCCCAAAGGTAATTAAAGTGGATAACGAGATATTGAAAAAGGTCGCCAAACTGGGTGTTATGGCGCGCAAACAGGGTGTGATAAAGGTAGATTTCAATCGTTTACTGACGGATGGCGCATATGCGAATCAACTGCTGAGCCATCTAGAAACCTTTGATGACGAGGATTTGTTGTTGCTATGCCTGAATTTGAAAGTCGATCTCGGCATCTTGCCAGATTCCGTTACTAAGAAGCAATCCCAACCCGTGGAGACCAGTTCTACAAAATATCTCTATAGCTCCAGAGGGTGAGAAACGCACCAGTCTGGCGCAGGACATAACTAACACGGTGCGGTTTATTCGCGTGGCATGATGCTGCGCGACAGGTCGCTTAAGGAGAAGCGACCTGTCGCGGAGAGCTGGTCGGAGATGCGTCTTTGGGTGGTCGGGCTAAAACCGCGATATACGTCGTAGTCTATATGCGACATGCGGACTTCGTGCGCGGCATTGCCGAAGGCCAGTATGAAGGCCTCCCAGTTCGGGTAGCGGCGCTCCACATCTTTGTGCAGGGCACGCTGTACAACCTCGACCAGCTTGTCTGGTAGTTCAGGGCGATAGCTGCGTATAGGTTTGGCTGGATAATTCAGCACAGCGATACGTGCATCGAATTCATTGTCTGCAGTGAAGGTATTCTTGCCGGTGAGCAAGCGATACAAGGTTGCGCCCAGCGAGTAGATATCGGCACGCTCATCCAGAGGTAAACCATCCAATTGCTCCGGTGACATATACGCCAAGCTACCCGCTATCATTGCGCCGTGTTCGCCGGTGCCGATCGCACAACCAAAATCGGTAAGTTTGGTCATGCCATTCGCCATCAGCAGGATGTTCTCGGGCTTCACATCACGGTGCACGACGCGCTGGCCAGCGGCATGCTGTAAGGCGTTGGCGACCTGTTCGATGATAGCCAGTACTTTGTTGATGGGAAGCAAGGTCTCGGTGTGTTGGTGTTTGTCCAGCGACACGCCTTTGATGTATTCCATTACCGTATACGCGCCACTCTTTTCACTCATGTCAGCGGCGATGAAGCGCACGATATTCTTGTGATCCAGCTTGCTAGCCAATTCGACCTCATGCGCGAGTAGCTTTTTGAAGGCTTCTAACTTAGCCGATGCACGTAGTTGCTTGATGGCGACGGAGATGAAGCTGTTGTCTTCGATAGCAAGGTAAACATTCGAACTCGCGCCTACGCCGATCTTCTCGACGATGGAATATCGACCTAAACGTAAGGGATTATTGTCTTCAGGCATCTATGAATAAATGGGTGTGGCGTATGTGCACACCAAGCATACAGCTTATCGGAATACGATGGTCTTGTTGCCGCATACCAAGACACGATCCTCGACGTGGTAGCGCAAGCCGCGCGATAACACAGTCTTCTCAATGTCGCGTCCGTAACGCACCAAGTCGTCTACCGTGTCACCGTGGTCTATCCGCACCGTGTCCTGCTCGATGATAGGACCGGCATCCAACTCGTCAGTAACGTAATGACAGGTTGCACCTATAAGCTTCACGCCCCGTTGATGGGCTTGATGATAGGGCTTGGCTCCGACAAAGGATGGCAAGAAGCTGTGATGGATGTTGATGATGCGCCCAGAGTAACGTTGGCACAGCGCGGGCGGCATGATCTGCATGAAGCGCGCAAGCACCATGGTATCGCCACGATACTCTTCGAATAATGCGGCAATGCGCGCGAATGCTGCGACTTTATCTTGCATATCGATATGTATGAAGGGAATGCCGTGCCATTCGACGAAGCTGCGTAGATCGTTGTGGTTAGAGATGACGCAGGGGATGTCTACCTGCAACTCGCCACTGCGCCAGCGATGCAATAAATCATCCAAGCAGTGATCCTGCTTGCTTACCAACACAACTAGACGCTTCTTGATAGCTGAGTCGGACAACTTCCAACTCATATCGAACTCCTTAGCCAAGGGGGCGAACAGCCGTGAGAACTCAGCCGAATCAAAGGGCAAAGAATCGGCACGGACTTCTTGACGCATGAAGAAACGCTGCGCCTCTTGCTCAGTGTGATAACTCGCTTCTACGATGAAGCCACCGTGTTGAGCGATGAAGGTAGTTACTGCCGCTATGATGCCGGCGCGGTCTGGACAGGAAATGGTCAGGGTGTAATGGTGGCTCATGGGTATCTGCTTAGTGACGTACGGTTCTATTCTAAAGCGCGGAGGGCGGCAGGGTGTGTGCTATCACTGAGTTACCCCATAACACCGACATGATACGGGTGGCTGAGACGTCGTTTCCGCTGGTGTAAAAAGTAGGAGCATGATACTTGCCAATCTGAGTAGTGTGATTTGGCAACTCGCTCACAACGCGTCGTTTCAACTCTCTCGCAACTGCCGCACCAGTATCAATCAACGTGATGTCGTCACCTATCACCTCACGTATCAGCGGGGCTAGGAAGGGGTAGTGGGTGCAGCCCAAGATCAGGGTGTCTGCGCCGCGAGCCAATAAGGGGGCGGTGTAGCGTGTAATTAACTCGCGCGTCCTATCGCTGTTCAGTTCGCCACGCTCCACTTGTTCGACCAATCCAGGACAACCTTGGGTGACGATCTCGACTTCCTCACCGTATCGACCTAGCAGCGCAGCAAAACGTGCGCTCTCCAATGTACCTATGGTTGCTAGCACGCCGACCACGCCACTCTGCGTCGCTGCGACGGCTGGTTTGACGGCGGGTTCCATACCTATGATGGGTAACTGATGCTGACTGCGCAGACTGGCAGCGGCAGCGGCTGTTGCTGTATTGCAGGCAATGACAATAGCTTCCACACCCTGATTGATTAGGAAATCCGTTAGGGTGTGTGAGCGTTGAGTGATGTAGTTGGCGGGTTTGTCGCCGTAGGGTACATGTGCGGAATCGGCAACGTAGATGAGTCTTGCATCAGGTAGGGTGGCGCGGATGTGGTGCAGCACGGAGAGTCCGCCCACACCAGAATCGAATACACCGATAGTTCTAACAGTGCTCAACGCATCTCCCCAACCCTATTATCCCCTTCGCTTTAAGGGCGAGGGGCTATGAGATCAACTAACCATGCCTTGGTCGCGCAAGAACTCTTCGTAAGTGCCGTGATAATCGTTCACGCCCTTGTCGGAGATTTCGATGATGCGGGTCGCGAGCGAAGAAACGAATTCGCGGTCATGGCTGACGAAAACGACCGTACCCTTGTATTCCAGCAGTGCGGTGTTGAGCGACTCGATGGACTCCATGTCCATGTGGTTGGTTGGTTCGTCCATTAGCAATACGTTGTTACGTTGCAGCATTAGTTTGCCAAACAACATACGACCTTTTTCCCCGCCAGAGAGTATCTGCACCCGCTTATTGGCATCGTCGCCAGAGAACAGCAAACGTCCCAAAGTGGCACGCACAGTTTGATCGTCGTCACCAGGGCCGCGCCAATAGGTCATCCAATCCGTCATGACGATGTCTTTGGCGAAGTCGTGGGTATGGTCCTGCGCGTAGTAACCGATCTTGGCTTTTTCCGTCCATTTGATGTTGCCAGTATCCGCCGCCAAATCGCCCGCGAGACAACGCAACAGCGTGGTTTTACCGATACCGTTAGGACCGATGATGGCGACTTTCTCGCCCGCGTCGATGCGCAAATTCACATTCGAGAACAGCATTTTGTCGAAGCCTTTCGCGACATACTCAGTCTCAACCGCAGTGCGATGCAGCTTCTCGCGTTCGTCGTATTCAAAACGGATAAACGGATATTGGCGGCTGGAAGGTTTGATGTCTTCAATCTTAATTTTGTCAATCTGGCGCGCACGCGAAGTCGCTTGCTTCGCCTTAGACGCATTCGCAGAGAAGCGCGCCACGAAGGCTTTTAACTCGGCAACTTTTTCTTTCGCCTTGGTGTTGTCGGCGGACTGTTGTTCACGCGCCTGTGTCGAGGCCATCATGTAGTCATCGTATGTGCCGGGGTAGGTCGTAATCTTGCCGTAGTCCAAATCGGACATGTGGGTACACACGCTGTTCAGGAAGTGACGATCATGCGAAATGATGACCATGGTGCAAGTGCGTGCGTTGAGAATATTCTCCAACCAGCGGATGGTGTTGATGTCCAAGTTGTTGGTCGGTTCGTCGAGCAGCAGGATGTCGGGATTGGAGAACAAAGCCTGCGCCAACAACACACGCAACTTGAAACCGGGCGCGACTTCACGCATCGGACCGCTGTGCAATTTGATGTCGATGCCCAAGCCCAACAGCAGTTCACCCGCACGCGGTTCGGCGGTGTAGCCGTCGTATTCAGCGAAGGTCGCTTCCAGATCAGCAGCGCGCATATAGTCTTCTTCGCTCGCATCTGGATTAGCATAGATCGCATCGCGTTCCGACATCGCCGCCCACATCTCTGCATGCCCCATCATCACCACATCCAGTACGCGATTGTCTTCGTAGGCGAATTGATCTTGGCGCAACTTACCAAGACGCTCAGTCTTGTCTAGCATCACTTCGCCAGAAGTCTGGTCCAGATCGCGACCTAATATCTTCATGAAAGTGGACTTACCACAACCGTTTGCGCCGATTAGGCCGTAACGATTGCCGTCACCGAATTTAACTGAAACGTTTTCAAAAAGCGGCTTCGCGCCGAACTGCATAGTGATATTTGCGGTAGATAACATGGTTTGCCCTGCGACCATCGCCCAAAGTCGGCTGATGGTAGATAAATGAAAGGGGCGCATTCTACCATTGTGTGTAACTCATGCAGCGTGGCGGTTTCGTTTTGTATCTATGTATCGGCTAGAATGCGTTTAGTTAACACTTCTAAGACGATATGGTTCCGAATCTCACCACTGCACTCAAAGGCCCGCTGCTCGATCTGGAGCGTCGGTTGTTATCTTCCATGCCGACCACTGAGCATTGGATGCGTTCCAAATGGCTAGAACATTCTGTGCCCTTCTATGCATCTGTCGATTTGCGTAATAGCGGCTTCAAACTGGCACCCGTAGATACCAATCTTTTCCCTGGCGGTTTTAATAATCTCAATCCCGATTTTATGCCATTGTGCGTCCAGGCAATGCAAAGCGCAGTGGAGAAGATCTGCCCCGAAGCACGGGGTGTGTTGCTGATACCCGAGAATCACACGCGCAATATGTTTTATTTGCAGAACGTCGCGCAATTGGTGACCATCATCAAGCAGGCTGGTATGCGGGTGCGAGTTGGTTCGCTGTTACCTGAGATTACCCAACCTACTCCTATCGTATTGCCCAATGGCGGTGTGCTGACACTGGAGCCGCTGGTCAAGCGCGGTAATCGTCTCGGCTTAGAAGACTTTGACCCTTGCGTAGTGCTGCTCAACAATGATTTGTCTGCGGGTGTGCCGGACATCCTCAAAAATATCGAACAGGAAATCTATCCTCCACTATCGGTAGGTTGGTACACGCGTCGCAAGTCCGAGCACTTCGCACATTACAACAAGGTGGCGACGGAGTTTGCGGAGTTGATTAACATTGATCCTTGGCTGATAGATCCATACTTTGATACCTGCAATCAGGTGAACTTCCAAGAGCGTCTGGGCTTGGAATGTTTAGCCGAAAAGGTCGACAGCACTCTGCAAAAGATGCGTCTTAAATATGCAGAATATGGTGTAAAGAGCGAGCCTTTCGTCATCGTCAAAGCAGATGCTGGCACTTACGGCATGGGTATCATGACGGTGAAGGATGCCGCTGAGATCACCGCTCTGAACCGCAAACAACGCAACAAGATGTCTGTCATCAAGGAAGGCCAGGAAGTTAGCGATGTGTTGATACAAGAGGGTGTGTATACCTTTGAGAACATCAACGAGGCGGTCGCCGAACCGGTGGTCTATATGATTGACCATTTTGTGGTGGGTGGCTTCTATCGTGTGCACACTGACCGAGGCATAGATGAGAACCTCAATGCACCGGGCATGCATTTCGTGCCTTTGGCTTTCGATTCCAGTTGCTCACTACCTAATCCCGAGCGAGGCCCCGATGATGCACCCAATCGTTTCTACGCCTACGGTGTGGTGGCGCGTTTGGCCTTGCTGGCAGCTGCGCTGGAGATCGAAGCCGCCGAGAACTAAAAAAGAAACATCGGGTTGATTATGATGCGCCAACTACTATTTATACTTATCGCGGCCTGCCTGCTCAGTGCGTGCAGCAAAGAGAAAGAGCCGCTCTATCAAGAGCAAGGCTATGTATTCGGCACGCTGGTGGAGATCAGTGTCTACGGCACACCCGAAGATCAGGCCAAGTCAGGCGTGGCAGCGGTAATGCAAGAGTTCCAGAGGCTGCATACCATGCTGCATGCTTGGCAACCAAGTGAACTGAGCAATCTGAATACCGAGATTGCCAATGGCGGAAGTATGGCGGTCTCTGATGAGACGGTGGCCATCCTCAAAGACGCAACGCAACTCGCCAAGTTATCACACAATATGTTCAACCCGGCGATAGGTGGGCTTGTGGGCTTGTGGGGCTTCCATGCAGATGAGTTTAAGCCAGTGCAGCCAGACGATAAAGAGATCGCCAAGTGGGTGGACGCAAAACCGCTGATGAGCGACCTGACCATAAACATGGGTAGGGTGGAAAGCAAGAATCCCGCAGTGCAGATTGACTTAGGGGGTTATGCCAAAGGGTATGCGCTGGATAGGGCGGTGGTAATCTTGCATGAATATGGCATCAACAATGCGCTGGTCAATATTGGTGGCAACATCATTGCCTTAGGTACGCATGGTGAACGCGCCTGGCGCGTAGGCATACAACATCCGCGCAAGTCGGGTGCGATTGCGAGTCTGGTGCTGCACGATGGTGAGGCGATAGGCACGTCCGGCGATTATCAGCGCTATTTCATGATCGGCTCGGTGCGTTACTGTCACCTCATCAATCCTTACACTGGTTATCCTATGCAGGCAGTTCAGGAAGTGACCGTGCTGACCCATGGTCCGCATGCCGGCGTGATGTCAGATGTCGCTTCCAAGCCCATCTTCATGTCGGGTGTAAGGGGCTGGGTTAAGGCCTCCAAATTGATGGACGTGAGCGATACTATGCTGATTGATGAGCAGGGCCGCGTGCATCTCACAGCGACTATGCAGAAACGACTAGAATTCACGGACAAGAATGAAAACATCATGGTGGAATGATGACAGACGAGAACGAAGTGGTGCAGCACAAGATTCGCAAAGCTGCTGCGGTTAACGCCCTGCACAAGATCGCAGACATCGTTTCGGAAGAGAATCAGCTAGACGAGACTAAGGACAGATATTCAGCTTGGGTACTACGCTATGGAATCGTGTCGCTGTTATTGTTGGCTGCTGTCGTGGCATATTTTCTGGGAGTATTTTAATGGTCGGTATCTTGCTGGTTACGCACAACGGCCTAGGCGATAGCTTTGTCGATTGCGTCAAACATGTGTTGGGGGCGGCACCTAACAATCTAAAGGTTTTATCTGTGCTGGCCGACGATGACCCGCAGCTCAAATTGAAGCAAGGTCAGAAGCTCATTAAGCAATTGGATAATGGTAGTGGTGTACTGATTCTCGCCGACGTGTTCGGTGCCACGCCCAGTAATATCGGACGCCAGTTATGTCATGCTGAACGTGTCATAGGCGTAGCGGGTGTGAATCTGCCCATGCTGTTGCGTGTAATCTGCCAACCTACAACTACCCTGCCCGCTTTGGCTAAATTAGCCGTTGAGGGTGGGCGTGATTGCATCGTATATATGAATTCGGACATTTAATCATGCAACAACAAGATGTACTTATCATCAATAAACTGGGCTTACACGCCCGCGCCTCCGCCAAACTCACCCAACTTGCTTCCAGCTTCAAATGTGAAGTTATGTTGTCGCGCAACAATCGTCGCGTGAATGCCAAGAGCATCATGGGTGTGATGATGTTGGCGGCCGCCAAGGGCACGACCATCAATATCGAGACAAATGGCGAAGGCGAAGAAGCTGCGATGCAGGGACTGGTCGCACTCATCAATGATTACTTTGGAGAGGGTGAATGAGCTTTTCCTTACACGGTATCGCCGTCTCCAGCGGCATCGCAATCGGACACGCACATCTGCTGTCCCACACCTCACTAGAGGTCTTGCACTATGTTTTGCCTAAACAGTTTTTAGGTGAAGAGATCGCGCGATTCGATGCAGCGTTGTTGGCGACGCGTAACGAGTTCTCCAGCCTGCGCAGTAATCCGCCGCAATATGCTGCTGCCGAGTTTGATGCTTTCTTGGAATTGCATCAGATGATCCTCGATGACCCCCTGCTGAGTGTGGCGCCGCGCGAAATGATAGAGGCTGAGCATTGCAATGCCGAATGGGCGCTCAAGACGCAGACTGAGAAACTAGTCGCTCAATTCGACGAGTTCGAGGACGCTTATCTGCGTGAACGCCAGACTGATGTGACCCAAGTCGCGGAACGCCTGCTCAAGCAGTTGCTCGGCCAACCCGGTCATCAGCCCTCACCTAATCGCCATGATGTAGACACCATATTGGTCGCGCATGATTTGAGCCCCGCCGATTTGATGCAATTCAAGCCGCAGCAATACGCGGCTTTCATCACTGACGTGGGCGGCGCGACTTCGCATACCGCTATCGTTGCGCGCAGTCTGAATACGCCTTGCGTGGTCGGTTTCCACCATGCGCGTGAACTGATACGTGAAGACGACCTGCTCATATTGGACGGTGAGCAGGGCGTGATTATCGTCAATCCGGACAAGGCGATACTGGCGGAATACAAGCTACGTCAGAGCGAATTAGACCTAGATCGTAAGAAGCTTAAACGTCTGCGTGGCGCCAAGGCCAATACCTTGGATGGTAGCGTCATCGAGCTGCATGCCAACATCGAAAAACCCGAAGATATGGTCGAGGTCAAAGAGAACGGCGCGACCGGTATAGGCTTGTTTCGTAGTGAGTTCCTGTTCCTAAATCGCGATGTGTTGCCTGACGAAGAAGAGCAGTTCATAGCCTACAAAGCTGTCGCGGAAGGTATGAACGGTCAGCCCGTCACCATACGTACTTTCGACTTGGGCGCGGATAAACAGATCAAGGGCGCGGAACGTGTCGCTAACAATCCAGCCTTGGGTTTGCGCGCTATACGCTTGTGCTTGGCTGAGCCGCAATTGTTCCGTACTCAGTTACGCGCCTTGTTACGTGCTACGCACTATGGCAATGTGAA
This sequence comes from Burkholderiales bacterium, assembly GCA_038327315.1. GTDB lineage: Bacteria > Pseudomonadota > Gammaproteobacteria > Burkholderiales > Gallionellaceae > Gallionella. The sequence continues at coordinate 24,006 of JBBQKX010000023.1, forward strand.
GATACTGGTGCCGATGTTGTCGGGCGCTGCTGAGATTAACCAGACCTTGCAGTTCATCGCGGCCACCAAGCAGGCCTTGGATGACGAAGGACTCCCCTATGATCGTGATGTGAAGATAGGTGGCATGATAGAGATTCCCGCTGCCGCGTTGGCATTGAACGTGTTTGCCAAGAAGTTGGATTTCCTTTCTATAGGTACCAACGACTTGATTCAGTACACCCTCGCCATCGACCGTACCGACGAGGAGGTCGCGCATCTGTACGACCCCTTGCACCCTGCCGTGCTCCACCTTTTGTCGCACGTCATCAGTACGGCCAATAAATTTGGTGTGCCCGTCTCGGTGTGTGGTGAGATGGCGGGCGAATTGGCATATACCAGACTATTCCTAGGCATGGGACTACGCCAGTTCTCCATGTCCTCCTCGCAAGTGCCCGCCATCAAGCAGCGCGTGCTCACCACCAGCTTGCCTGAGATCGCCGCAATCACGCAGAAAATCCAACGGGCCGACGATCCGCTCAAGATTCGCGAGTTGTTGGACAAACTTAACGCTTAATCGACACACAAATTGTGCACGCTAAAAGAGTATGACGCGTCGGCCTATGAAAATTATTGGGCTTAAGCTGGCGTTAAGTTGGGACGCGTAACTTCCTCGCATCTCAATTTGGTTTAGGAAGCACGCATGCATTACGACAGTAAAGAACTGCTCAGCAAGGTACCAGAAGTCACCCTGATTTTTTGGCTCACCAAGATACTTGCAACCACTTTAGGTGAAACGGGCGGGGATGCCTTCTCGATGTCGTTGGGCTTGGGATATCTGTATGGGACGTTGTTCTTCGCTGTCGTCTTCTGCGTACTGGTATTTGCCCAGATCAAGGCGAAGCGCTTCCACCCCTTACTCTATTGGACCACTATCATCGCCACCACCACGGTGGGTACGACGCTGGCGGACTATGCGGATCGCTCGCTGGGCATAGGTTATGCGGGTGGTAGTACCTTGCTATTATTACTTCTGGCAGGCTCGCTGATTATTTGGTATCGCGACCTAGGCTCGGTGACGGTGACCAATATCAGCAGTGCTAAGGCCGAGATGTATTACTGGGTGACCATCATGTTCTCGCAGACCTTGGGTACAGCTTTGGGTGATTGGACTGCGGATACCGCAGGACTGGGCTATGGCGGTGCTGCATTGGTTTTTGGTGCTTTGCTGGTCGTGGTGGTGGCCGCACACTTTTGGACGCGGCTCTCAACCACCCTATTGTTTTGGGCGGCGTTCATCCTGACCCGCCCGTTGGGTGCGGTGGTCGGAGATTTTCTCGATAAGCCGCTCGCGGATGGTGGCTTGGCATTGAGTCGTTATGGCGCCTCTGCAGTGTTGTTGAGCTTGATTGCCGTGAGTCTGTTGCTGTTCAGGCATAAGCCGGCGCGAGTGGCCCATTAGGGAGCGTGTCTGCATGGGAGCTAGTCTGGCAGTGTCATGTTTTGCTATCGACAGGCGTTATGCCCTAACTTACAAACACTACGCAGTTAATTGACAGTCCTCATCAAATCACGGAAACTTCGCCCGTGCCGATTTGAACTCAGCTTGCGGGGCACGTAAAAGATTCCAGCTAAAGCGACTAAAACCCAGTCCGCTTTAGCCGACTGGGTTTTTCATTTTGGAGTGT
>JBBQKX010000024.1:0-25006 GCA_038327315.1 Burkholderiales bacterium
AGGCGAAGGCAAACGGTGGCAGCCTGCGACCCAAGGCTCTGCGCTCAAATACTCCAAGTTTATCCAGACGGGTGTATGCGCTTGCTGAGTCATCGCGTCCACATAGGACTCGGGCAACTTACAGGCGAAAGCGGCAATCACAATGTCTGCGGGTTGGGCTTCAACAAAGCTTTGCGCCCACACGCGAACCTCCACACCGCGCTGCATCTGGGTATCCAGTGTGGCGTTCGCTCCAGGGCAGAGCTTGGCAAAACTCGCCACATCGTCCACCCACAAACGCACCGCCAAGTCGTGCTCGTTCGCCAACTGTCGTGCCAAGCGCCAGCACACGCCAATGTCGCCATAGTTATCGATGACGTTGCAGAAAATATCGCAGGTGATGTCGTTGGATTTCAATTTAAATGCTCAGTATTGAGGGCGCGCGATTATAAAGGCAGCGTGTTAGTTACACACATTACTCAGAGCGTAGCGCCTCGACGGGGTCCAAGCGTGCCGCACTTCGCGCTGGCATCACGCCCGCAATCATGCCTATGCTGACCGCGCTGATTTCGGCGACCACCGCGAACATCCAAGGCGTATGGACAGGCAGCGCGGGGAACAGCCAATGTAATCCTTGTGCAATACCTACCCCTAGACCCAACCCAGCTAAGCCACCCAGTGCGGACAGCATCATCGCCTCTCCTAGAAACAGTGTTAGCACTTGGCTCTCACGTGCGCCTAAGGCTCGCAACAAGCCTATCTCGGCGGTGCGTTCTGTGACCGCCATGGTCATGATGGTGAGTATGCCTACACCACCCACCAGCAATGAGATGCCGCCGAGTGCACCGACTGCGAAAGTGATGACATCCAACACCGAGCTCAATACTTCCAATGCTTGCTCTTGGGGAATGAGGGTGAAGTCTTCACGGCCATGACGCTCTTTGAGCAGTGCAGTGATGCTGCGTAGCACGCGATCTAAATCGGCACTAGGGCGATAGCTGACTTGTATCTCCATCAGCCCTGGACGATTGAACATTTCCAGTGTGCGTGCAGCGGGAATAAAAACGGTGTCGTCCAGATCGAAGCCCATCATCTGGCCTTTAGACTCCATCACCCCGACCACGCGATAGCGTTGTCCACCTATGCGTATATAGCTCCCCAGTGGATTGCGCTCGCCATATAACTCGCTGCGCACCTTGGAGCCTAATACTGCCAGCGCCCTAGGTTGAGTGGGATTATCATCAGGCAGAAAGTTACCCAAGGCCACTGTGCTCATCATCACCTGCGGAAGGTCATGCCCCGATCCGAACACGGTGGAGCGACGCGTCTTACCCTCATAGCGTAGTTCCGCATTGCCAGTGACGCTGGGGTTTACGTACTCGATGTCGGGCAGATGGCGTAGCGCCATGGCATCTTCTATTGAGATAGTCCGTACCGAACCAAAGATGCCCACGCTGCCGCCTTGAGTCTGCGATTTACCGGGCTGTATAGCGATGAGATTGGTGCCAAATTGAGAGAACTCAGACAACACAAACTGATGCAAACCTTCACCGATGGAGGTCAGCAATATCACCGCCATGATGCCAATGGCAATACCCAGCCCAGTCAGAAAACTGCGCATGCGATAAGCCAGAAAACTAGAGCTAGTAAGTCGCAAGAGATCAGGCAATAGCATCTTAGCGCCCCGCCAATGCAGTGACCGGATCTAACCGCGATGCCTGACGTGCAGGCCACACGCTGAACAAAATACCCGTCCCCAATGAGGTGACGATGGCGGCTAATACTGCCCACCAAGGCGCACCCACAGGCAACGAGGGATACAGTTTGGCGATGACCAGCACACCCGCCTCTCCCAACAACAGGCCGACCACGCAACCGATGGTGGACAACAAAGCTGCTTCGGCAAAGAACAGATTGCGTACTTGCTTAGACGGTGCGCCCAAGGCTTTAAGTAAACCGATCTCTTTGACGCGTTGCGAGACTGCGATGAGCATCACATTCATGATCAATACACCGGCCACCGACAGACTGATAGCGGCGATCCCACCCACTGCCATAGTGAGCGCACTCAAGATACGATCAAAGGTTGCCAATACCGCATCTTGGGTGATGACGGTGACATCCCGCTCGCCTTTGTGGCGTTTCACAATGATGTCCTCCACATCACGCTTAGCGGCCAGAATCGTGCTGCGATTCTTAGCCTCCACAAGTATGCGATATACCCCTGATGTATTGAACAACATATGCGCCGAAGCGATCGGTACGATGACAATTTCATCGGTATTGAAGCCCATAGATTCACCCTGAGAACTCATCACCCCCGTCACACGGAAACGCCTATCACCCAACCTGACCCATGCGCCTATCGGATTCTGAGTGCCGAACAACTCGTGTTGTATCTTGCTGCCCAGCACGCAGACCGAGGTGCTGTCATGTATACCTCCTGATGGCAAAAACTGTCCCTGCGCCATGTCCATATGCCGTATCGACAACAGTTCAGATGTGGACCCCAACACCACTACCTCACGATTCAAAGCACCTTGAGAAATTTGAGATGAACCTATGGTAAGCGGAGCGAGACGTGACACTGCAGGACTGCGCAACAATGCTTGCGCATCATCCAGACTTAGTTCGCGTGGAATCTGTCCGAGCAACATACCCGGCCCCACGCCTGCGGTCTCGGTACGACCTGGAAATACGATAACCAGATTGGTACCCAGTGAGGAGAATTGATTGATGACATAGCGACGCGCACCCTCGCCCAAGCCCGTCAAAACCACCACCGCTGCCACGCCTATGGACATGGCGAGGATCATCAACAGCGTGCGCGAGCGGCTGCCATACAGGCTGCCGGAAGCAAAACGCAGAACATCAATGGCCTTCATCGATGAGTCGCCCGTCTACCATGTGCAACTGAGTGTGCGCACGCGCGCCAATGTCCGGATCATGAGTGACCATGATCAAAGTCACTTTACGTTCGACCAAGCTCTCAAGCAGATGAATGACTTCTTTGCCTGTGGTCTGATCAAGGTTTCCCGTCGGTTCATCAGCGAGCAATACTGCTGGATTCATACTGGTTGCTCTGGCGATGGCGACACGCTGGCGCTGACCGCCGGAAAGTTGATCAGGTCGGTGATCAGCACGATCTGTCAGGCCATAGTCTTCCAGTAATTGCGTGACACGTTGTTTGCGCTCTGCAGGTGGAATCCCTGCCAGGATCAAAGGCAACTCTATATTCATCGCTGCACTCAAGCGCGGCACCAGATGAAAAGATTGGAATACGAAGCCTATCTTCTCACTGCGCACCTTGGCCTGCTGGACATCATCCAGAGAAGTAACATCTATACCATCGAGTTTATAGACCCCAGAACTAGGGCGATCGAGCAGGCCAAGCAGGTTAAGCAAGGTGGATTTACCTGAGCCAGATGGCCCCATGATAGAGACATAGTCACCCGCCGCGATGTGCAAATCGATGTCGCTCAATGCAGAGACGCGCTGATCTCCAACCATGAAACTGCGGAAAACTTTATCCAAACGGATCATAGTGCGGCCTTCACCTCTGGGGTGACTTTCATACCTGCTTTCAACACCGACTGATCTGGCGTGAGCACGATCTGATCTCCGTCTTTTAGACCAGTGGTGATCTCGGTCTGCTCCCAGTTGCTCAAACCTGTGGTCACAGTCACCACTTCCAGTGTGTGCTCTGTGGGGTGATAGCGCATCACCTGCTTACCTTCCATCAGAGCTTGAGTAGGGATGCGCAGCACCGCATCGTGGCGTGCGTGCACGATCTCCACATCCGCGCTGTAACCCACTAGTAGATTCTCGGCACTGGGTGGTTCGTCGAAGCTGACTTCCACCTCCACGGTGCGTGCCTGCTTCTCAATCTCCAACACGTAAGGCGCGACGCGTTTGACCTTGCCTGCATAGGACTTGCCCTTGATGGCATCCAACGTAATACGGCTGGTTTGTCCTACTTTGATGTTGGCCGCATCGACCTCATCTATGGGGGCACTGACGTATAGACAACTGTCGTCTATCAGATCGATGGCAGGCAAGGTTGGGATGCCTGGTGGCGAAGGGGTGGCGTACTCACCGAGCTCACCACTGATATCCGCAACGATGCCATCGAAGGGAGCGCGCAATACCATACGCTCCAGTCCTGCTTGTGCCGCTGCGATACGCGAACGACTCTGGGTGATCTGGCTACGTGCCGCATTACAACCATCGGCAGCGACTTGTGCTGCGCTGACTCTTTGCTCCAAGGCTTCCACAGAGATAAAACCTTTGGCGCTTAATTCGCGGGCACGTTGTGCCTCACCTGCTGCCAAATCCGCTTGTGTGCATGCTTGCTTAGCGAGTGTCTGTGATGTGGATAGCTGGTTCTGAGCAAGTTCCTGTTGGGCGCGCAGATCGTTGTTCCACAGTTCCAACAATATTTGCTGCGCTTTGACGCGCTGCCCCTTCTTCACCAGCATGTGTGCGATCTGTCCACCTGCGGGTGGTGCAAGCTTGGCTCTGCGGCAGGCTCGAATGCCGCCAGCGCGTGTATTGCTTACCGTCGCCTCGACTGTGCCTAGTGTGACTTTTACCAAAGGAACTACGATCGGGCTAGGTCGGGTGTAGTACCAAGTTGCTGCTACTAGCGCAAGCACAAGAATGAGATAGACGAGATATTTACGAAGTTGCGGGGGACTGCTTGAGAACGAAGACATAAGGCGGTTTCTCCATGAAGCAAGGGGAAATTATAGGCGCTATAACTACGTTATCGCCAACGATATTCCTCGACTGAGAAAGGCTGTGGCCGTGCTTCCATCAAATTGCACAACAATTCTGCACTGGCTAGCGACATGGTCACGCCATAGCGAAAATGCCCAGTGCTGGCATAGAGGTTTTGCAACTGCGGATGACGACTGATGACTGGGATATTATCTGGTGAACCGGGTCTGAACCCAGCCCAGTGTTTGATGGGCTCTATATGCTGCCAGGACGGGAATATCTGGCGTATACGCGCTAGCAGATCGTCGTATGCGACTTGTGTAGTGGACTTATCGAAGCCTACATCTTCCAAGGTGCTCCCAACCACCACATGACCATCGCGACGCGGAATGAGATACAGACCATCTTTAAGTAATATCTGTGTGAACGGCGGTGTATCAAACTTGAACAGTAATATCTGACCTCGTATCGGCTTCACGTCCATCTGCGCAGCGTGCTCACCCAACAGTGTCTTGCTCCACGCGCCCGCCGTCACGACATAACGATCCGCGCTTTGCATCCCATGAACCGTCTGCAATCCAGACACTTGATCGCCCTGTACCACCACACTGAGGACTTCATGCTGCTCCAGTAGCTCGCCACCCAACATCTCCATACGTTTACGTAGCGCACGTAACAGACGCGGATTACGCACCTGTCCGACCTCAGGCAACAACAAAGCCTGCTGCGATTTATGACCTGCGAGGTAGTCAGATACATTGACCTGCTGTATAGCAAAATGCTGTTGCTCGCACCAGCGCAGCGCCAAGTCCGCATCATAGGACGGCAACACCAACATACCGCTGCGTTGATATTCGGGATCTATACCGGTGAGTTGTTTGAGCGATTCTGCAGCGATAGGCAGCATGGCCATGCTGCGATGCGCGAGTCGCGTGACGCTGTCTTTGTAATCCCAAGAACATAGCGGCGACATGATGCCACCGCCCGCCCAAGAGGCTTCCAGACCGATGCTGCCGCGCTCCAACAACGTGACGCGATGTCCGGCCTCCAGTAGTGCGATGGCACTGGTAAGGCCGACTGCACCACCGCCTGCGATCAGGGTCTTAGTGCTCACCGCTTAATTCTTTACGACTATCGGGATCAGCGTTTTAGGCAGCGGGAAGACTACGTTCTCGATGATGCCGTCCAATTCCACAGCCTTAGCGCCGCCCAATTGTTCCAAGCGTGCAATCACGCCCTGCACCAACACTTCGGGTGCTGAAGCACCTGCGCTGATACCAACTTTGACTTTACCCACGAACCATTCGGCACGTAGCTCCTCTGCGTTATCGATCAAGTATGCAGGCAGACCTACGTTGGCCGCGACTTCGCGCAGACGATTAGAATTGGAACTGCTAGGCGAACCTATCACCAACACGACATCACACTGTTTGACCAGCATCTTGACTGCGTCTTGACGATTTTGCGTCGCATAGCAGATGTCATCCTTCTTGGGGCCAGTGATAAAGGGAAAGCGCGTCTTGAGCGCCGCGATGATGCCGGCAGCATCGTCAACTGACAGCGTGGTCTGTGTCACATAAGCCAGATTCTGTTCATCGCTCACATTGAGCTTGGCCACATCTTCGGGCGACTCGACAAGATACATACCGCCTTCGGACTGACCCATGGTGCCCTCAACTTCAGGATGTCCCTTGTGACCTATCATGACGATCTCTTTGTCCTGCTCGCGCAGACGCGATACCTCAATATGCACCTTGGTCACCAAAGGACAGGTTGCATCGAATACGATCAGACCGCGCGCTTCGGCTTCGCGACGCACGGCTTGAGGTACGCCATGCGCACTAAAGATGAGCGTACTGCCTGATGGCACATCGGCGAGGTCTTCGATGAAGACCGCACCTTTTGCACGCAGACCATCAACTACGAATTTGTTATGCACAACTTCATGACGCACATAGATGGGCGCACCGTGCAATTCCAGCGCACGTTCCACAATCTCAATGGCGCGGTCTACACCAGCACAGAAGCCACGCGGATTAGCGAGTAACAGTTTCATGTTTCTTCTCCATAAAACCATCCCATATCAACAAGCCCGCGCCGCAAGTAATCGCCGAGTCCGCGAGGTTGAAGGCTGGGAAAATGTGATCGTCCCAATGGAACAATAAAAAATCGATGACATAACCGTAGGCGACACGATCAATGAGATTACCCAGCGCACCGCCCAAAATCATACTTAGACCAAAGGCGAATACCCTCTGCGTGGCATGACGGCGCAACAACCAAATGATCCATACGGATGCCGCCAAGGCGATGAGGCTGAACAACCAGCGTTGCAAACCGCCGAAGTCACTCAAGAAGCTGAACGCCGCGCCGGTGTTATGCCACAACACCAGACTGAACACACTTAGCACTGGCAACGATTCGCCGTAAGCGAAATGCGCAACGATGTAAAGTTTGCTGGCTTGATCTAACAGAATAACCAGCGCGGCAAGTCCCAACCAACGATTAAGCATATTCACGCGCCTCGCCGCTACCGTAAAGATTGCTCACGCAACGGCCGCAGATTGTTGGGTGATTAGCATCGCTACCGACATCGGCACGGTAGTGCCAGCAACGCTCACACTTCTCGTGTTTGGTCGCGCTGGCATTAACGATGATGGCATTGCCATGCGCTCCACCCTGCAAGACCGCAGCCGATGTGATCAAGACGAACTTGAGGTCGTCTCCCAAGATGCTAAGCTTTTGATACAGGGCATCTGAGACCTGCACGATGACTTCACCCTGCAACGATGAGCCGATAGTGCCAGCTGCGCGCAACTCTTCCAGACGCTTCTGCACTTCAGCGCGCACGGTACGCAACTCACTCCAACGTGCTGCAAGTTGTTCCGCATCACTGACTTCAGGCAGGGCATACCACTCGCCAACGAACACGCTTGCATCATCTTTCCCCGTCAACACTTCATGCACTTCTTCTGCGGTAAATGTCATCACCGGCGCCATCAAGCGATGCAAGGCTTGCGTGATGTGATACAGCGCGTTCTGCGCCGAACGACGCGCGGCGGAATCTTTGCCTGCGGTGTAGAGGCGGTCTTTCAAAATATCCAGATAGAAGCCACCCAAATCTTCCGAGCAGAATGCCTGCAACTTTTGTGCGACGGTATGGAAATCATATTCAGCGTAGGCAGCAGTGATGTCGGTTTGCAGCGTGTGCGTTATCGCCAACGCGTAACGGTCTATCTCCAACCAAGATTGCACGGGCATCGCATGTTGAGTCGCATCAAAATCGGAAATATTCGCCAGCAAAAATTTCAGCGTATTGCGGATGCGTCTATAACTTTCCACTACACGTTTAAGAATTTCATCGGAGATGGTCAACTCGCCTGAGTAGTCGGTGGTCGCCGTCCACAAGCGCAAAATATCTGCACCCAATGTATCGAATATCTTTTGCGGCGCGATCACATTACCCTTGGATTTGGACATCTTGTGTCCTTTGCCATCGACCACGAAACCGTGGGTCAGCAAAGCATCGTAAGGCGCACGGCCATTGATCGCACAGCCTGTCAGCAGCGATGATTGAAACCAACCACGATGTTGATCTGAGCCTTCCAAATACAAATCCGCAGGTGCGCGCAAATCTTCACGACGCTGCAAAACAGACGCATGCGTCACGCCCGAATCGAACCACACATCCAAAGTGTGTGTGAGTTTTTTGTAGTGCTCTGCATCACTGCCCAACAGGGTCGCGGCATCTAAACTAAACCAGGCTTCGATGCCAGATTGCTCGACCAATTTAGCCACCTGCTCCAGTAACTGCGGTGTATTCGGATGCAGGTCACCACTTTCTTTATGCACGAAAAACGCCATCGGCACGCCCCAGTTACGCTGACGTGATACGCACCAATCGGGACGATTCTTAATCATCGCCTCTAATCGTGCGCGTCCCCATGCTGGGAAGAATTTTGTGTTATCGACCGACTTGTTCGCCAGCGCGCGCAGCTTGTCGCCATGCGTTCCTTGCTGCTCCATCCCGATGAACCACTGTGGGGTAGAACGGAAAATGATAGGTGTCTTGTGACGCCAGCAATGCGGGTAACTGTGCTGGATTTTCTTCAGACACATAAGATGGCCGCTGGCTTGCAGGGCTTCGACTACTACATCATTCGCCTTCCAGACGAACAGACCGCCTACCAAAGGCACAGTAGCCAAGAACTTACCGTCATCAGCGACTGGGCTGTCGCTAGGCAATTGATATTTTTGTCCGACAAAATAGTCGTCCAGACCATGCGCAGGGGCGGTATGGACTAATCCAGTACCCGCTTCCAGTGTGACGTGGTCACCACAGATCACTGGCACTTGGCGATCAAGAAAAGGATGTTGCAACAACACCCCTTCCAAGTCTTTGCCGTGGCAACTTGCCGCAGAACCATCGCCTCTATCGTTGCTGCCACCTGTCTCGTAGCGCTCTAACACGCTACCAACCATATCGGAAGCGAGAATCAAATAGCCATTATCGGTATGCACCAAGTCATAACTCAGCTCAGGATGTACGCTCACTGCTTGGTTGGCTGGCAATGTCCACGGTGTGGTGGTCCAGATCACTGCATATACCTTGGCACTAGATGACAGGTTCACGCCGAACAAGGCATTCAGCTTGGCTTTATCAACGACTTCAAAAGCCACATCCACGGCCAAGGAGGTCTTGTCTTCATATTCCACTTCAGCTTCGGCCAAAGCGGACTGGCAATCCAGACACCAGTTCACTGGCTTGTAGCCCTGATACAGATAACCATTCTCGTAAATTTTGCCGAGGGCGCGAATGATGTCGGCTTCAGTCTGAAAATCCATGGTCAGATAAGGATTATCCCAATCGCCTGACACACCCAAACGAATGAAGTCCTTCTTCTGACGCTCGACCTGCTCCTTGGCATAGTCTCGGCACAGTTTGCGGAACTCAGCGGCAGGGATAGCTTTACCGTGTTTCTTCTCCACCATCAATTCAATAGGCAGTCCGTGACAATCCCAGCCCGGCACATAAGGCGCATCAAAGCCAGACAGCGTCTTGCTCTTGATGATGATGTCCTTGAGGATTTTGTTCACCGCGTGACCGATATGGATGTCACCGTTGGCATACGGGGGGCCGTCGTGCAGAATGAATTTGGGCTTGCCCGCTTTGGCGGCGCGTAATTTTGCGTAGCGCTGCTGTTGCTGCCAACGTGCCAACATCTGTGGCTCGCGCTTGGCCATGTCGCCGCGCATCGGGAAGAGTGTATCGGGCAGATTGAGGGTGTTCTTATAGTCGGTCATAGCACTGCTTTAAAAATTCAAGGTTTAATTAATCGTGCTGCAGGAACCAGCGTTTTGCGTTCTCCACATCGAGTGTGATGTGTTTGGTCAGCGTCGCCAAGTCAGGATATTTTGCTTCATCACGCAGTTTTTGCAGGAACTCCACACGTAGATGTTTACCGTAGATTTGCTGGTCAAATTCGAACAGATGGACTTCCAACGTGGGCTTCGCATCGCTCTTCACCGTAGGGCGCACACCCATGCTGGCCGCGCCCTGCAATACACCTAGCCCATCTGCATGCACTTGCGCTACGTAGATACCGGACAGCGGAAGACGTGGATGGCGCACTTGGATATTAGCGGTCGGAAAACCAAGCTTACGACCGATCTGATCACCCCGTACCACACGTCCGCTCATGCTGTAGTGACGTCCCAGATAGCGCTGCGCCGTACGCAACTGACCTGCGGCCAGTGCGGCGCGCACAGCGGTACTGGAGATGCGCACGCCGTCATGCATCACGCTACGCACGGCTTGCACCTCAAAGCCGCGTTGACCGGCAATCTTCTCTAACAGTGCAAAGTCGCCCGTGCGGGCATTACCAAAACGGAAGTCATCACCTATCAGCACGAATTGCGCATGCAGTTGCGCATACAAGGCATTGATGAAATCAGCCGCCGACATCTGCGCGAAGCTCTCGTTAAAGCGGCAGACATGCACACGGTCTATGCCAAACGCGGCGAAGAACTGCAATTTCTCACGCAAGCTGGTCAGACGTGCAGGCGCACTGTCAGGTGTGAAGAATTCGCGTGGATGTGGCTCGAAGATCACCACTGCCGTTTGCAGACCACGCGCCTGAGCAGCCGCGCGCAAATCATTGAGCAAAGCTTGGTGGCCCAGATGCACACCATCGAAGTTTCCGATAGTGAGTGCAACTGGCCGTGTATCAGGGGATAGAAGTCCGCGTAGAGTCTGCATAGGGCGCGGATTATACCTTGTGAAACATGGAATAACCTACTGCGCGACTCGACTCCTAGGCACGCTGCAGGAACTTTAGGCAGCAAAATGGGGAGACCAAGTCTCCCCATCATGAACCACTGCCGAACGATGTCCCGCCTTAATCCTTCAAGCCCAATACATCTTGCATGTCATACATACCCGCCTTATTCGCTTCCAAGAATCGCGCAGCACGCAAAGCACCGATGGCAAAAGTAGCGCGGCTACTGGCTTTGTGGGTGATTTCGATGCGCTCACCTATGCCTGCATACAGCACGGTGTGGTCACCAACGATGTCACCGCCGCGCACAGTGGCAAAACCTATGGTGGACGGATCACGTTCGCCTGTCACGCCTTCACGACCATAGACCGCGCACTTTTCCAAATCGCGACCAAGCGTGCGTGCGATGACCTCGCCCAAGCCCAAAGCCGTACCGGACGGCGCATCGACCTTGTGCCTATGGTGCGCCTCTATGATCTCTATATCGTAGCCATGACTCAACACACGTGATGCGGTCTCCAACAGCTTGAACACTAAGTTCACACCCACGCTCATATTCGGCGCGAATACGATACCAATCTTTTGTGCCGCCGCACCCAGTTGCGCTTTTTGTTGTGCGTTTAAACCTGTGGTGCCGACCACCATGCTCACGCCTAGGCGCTGGCAGATTGCCAGATGCTCCATGGTGCCTTCTGGACGAGTAAAGTCGATCAACACGTCTGCGCCACGCAAGCCAGCTTCTAGATCGCTAGTAATCGTGATGCCGCGCAATGCAGCTTGCAATTCACCCACATCATGTCCAACTAAAGGACTGCCAGCGTGTTCCAGCGCAGCATGCAGCTTCAAGTCATCAGACTGTGCGATCTGTTCCAACAGGATACGACCCATGCGACCACTGCTGCCTGCGATTGCGATTTTAATTTTGCTCATAAATTCTTCCTTGCCATGCTTTTTTAAATTTTCCTGCGCAGCAGACCAAGCCAACTTAGGTCTTACGTCTAATGACTGCTTTCAGAAACAATCAACCACACGTCTCCACTTTTTTCCAACGTTAGTGTCTTGTTGCTGATGTCGTGATAAGCATCAGAACTGTAGTCCTGCTTGAAACTCACCGTAGCATGACTTTCATCCACAACATCGACCGTAACATCACTGATATCCACCTTAATCTGTTTAGCCTTGCCTATACGTTGCTGGCGTTGTTTGACCCAAGCTGCATGACTCATACCTGCAGGTTTATAGCTAGGAGCATAGGCGGCCAGATAAGTCTTGAGATTGCGTGCTGCCCAAGCATTCGCCCATGTTTGCACTGCAATTTTGGCGCTATCCTCACTGCTTGTAATAGCAAGCACTGGTGCGATAACGGGTGTTGCCACCGCAGGTGCCGCTACTCCACTTGCTGCATCAACAGAGCCAGTAGCTTCGACTGCGCTGGCTGGTGCGATATCCGCATCAGCGACGACAACAGGCTCCTCTAGTGGAGCAGGTGGGAGGGCTGGCATAGATGCATCATCCACACGCACCAGATTGTCGCCCTCAAAATACAGCGTCATGGATTGTTTCTCTACCAACTTACCTTCCACCGCTAAGCTATAGGGATAGTCCCAGCGATTACCATGGAAGTCGTCGCTCACCAGCGGTGTGCCCATCAGGTAACGCACTTGCTGTTTGCTCATACCCAGCTTGAGTTTCTCACGCATCTCCGGACTAACATAATTCCCCTGCCTAATATCCATCTTGTAGGGTGTGAGATGCGGAACGCCGCACGAGGCAAGCAAGAGTGAGACTAAGATAATTTTGCGCTGCATCATAATTTTTGATTCCTCAATTCACAGCCGAGCATGATAACCCAAGGCCAAGGCCTAAGCCGAATGGGCCAACATTTCCGCTGCATGTTTAAGTGTGGTGTCGGTGATGGTTGTGCCGCCCAACATGCGTGCAATCTCCTCTACGCGCTGTTGATTACTCAGTACTGCGATATCGCTCAAGGTCACGCCATCTACGACAGCTTTGCTCACTTGCCATTGCTGATTGGCTTGTGCCGCGACTTGCGGCAGATGGGTGACACACATCACCTGATGATGTTTGCCCAGACGCTTGAGTAAGGCACCTACAATCTCTGCGACCCGCCCACCTATGCCGCTATCGACCTCGTCGAAGATTAGAGTAGGTACGCGAGCAACATTACTGGTCGCCACTTGTATCGCCAAACTGATACGCGACAATTCTCCACCTGAAGCCACCTTGGCTAGGCTGCGCTGCGGCACACCGGGATTGGCGGCGACCTGCAATTCCACGCTTTCCAACCCATGCGCATTGCCATCTACCAGCGGCTGCAGCGTGACCGCAAAAACCCCGCCCTGCATGGCCAAAGTCTGCATCGCGGCAGTGATCTCTTCCGACAGTTTAGTCGCCGACTTCTGCCTAGCTGCCGTGAGCTTCTTAGCGGCATGCATATAGGCTTTGTGGGCTTCTTGTTCCTGCTTTGCTAACTCGGCCAGATCAGCATTGCCGCCCAGCTCTGTCAAACGTGCGCGAGTACGCTGCAACACTTCGTCCAATTGCTCTGGAGCGACGCGAAATTTACGTGCCGCATCCATCACATTCTGGATGCGTTGTTCCTGTTCTCGCAAACGTCCGGGGTCTGTTTCTAGATGCTGCTGATAGTGTCGCAAGGCGTACACAGCCTCTTGCAACTCAGCTTGCGCACTCTCCAGCATCTTGAGTGTGTCGTTCAAAGCTGCGTCATGCGTAACTGCCTCGCGAACTTTACTCGTCAGGGCATTGAGTTGAGCCAAGCAAGAGTTGTCTGCCTCGCTTAATGATTCCACGCCGAATTCAGCAGTTTCCAACAAGCTTGCGGCGTGGGCCAAACGTTCATATTCCGCTTGCTGCTCGATCCAGTCGGCTGCATTGAAATTCAGACCCGACAACTCATCACATTGGAACTGCAACAACTCGCGTTCAGCGGCCACCGCCTCAGCGTTCTCGCTCAAACTGATGCGACGGCGTTGTATGCCTTGCCAATCTTTGTAAAGACTTGCGACTTGGGTGGCCTGCTCCTGCACACCAGCATAGCCATCCAGCAATACGCGCTGAGCCTCTGGTCGCAGCAGTGATTGATGGGCGTGCTGGCCATGAATGTCGAGCAATTGCTCACCCGCAGCTCGCATCTGCTGCAAGGTAGCGGTACGACCATTGATATAAGCGCGTGAGCGTCCGCTCGCATCCAACACGCGGCGCATCAAACATATCCCTTCATCCCCTGTCAGATCCTGCTCCTCTAGCCAAGTCTGCATCTCTGCACTAACATCGAATTCGGCGCTGATCTCTGCACGCTCGCATTCCGCACGTACCATGCTTGCATCGCCGCGCTCACCCAGCGCCAACGACAATGCATCGATCAGAATGGATTTTCCCGCCCCGGTTTCACCAGTCAGCGCAGTAAAACCAACAGAGAAGTCGAGCTCAAGATTGGAGACGATGACGAAATCGCGGATGCTTAAGAATTTGAGCATTACAGGGTTTGGTTCCAGAGCAGCTTTTCACGCAGTGTGTGGTAATAGCTATGGCCTTCAGGATGCAGCAAACAAGCGCGTTGCGGGTGACTAGTCACAACAATTTTATCGTTCTGTTGCAAGTCGAACTCTGTATGACTATCGAAGCGCACACGAATATCGCTGCTGCGGTGCATCAGTATCTCCAGCACAGAGCTGCCACTCACCACGATAGGACGATTGCTTAGAGTATGTGGGCAGATAGGCACCAGCTCCAATACATTCAGATTGGGATGCAAGATGGGCGCACCGGCAGACAAGGCATAGGCGGTCGAACCAGTGGGCGTCGCGACAATCAAACCATCGGCGCGTTGATTGGACAGATATTCGCCGTCTATGCGCACTTCGAACTCAACCATGCTGCTGATGTGACTGCGATGTACGACCACTTCGTTGAACGCCAGCGAGCGGAACACTTCTTCTTCACCACGCACCACTCTGGCAGCGATCAGCAAACGCTCCTCGACTATGAATTTCCCAGCCAGCATATCAATCAACTTGTCTTGCATATTATCCAGCGTCAGGTCGGTCAAAAAGCCCAAACGCCCTTGATTAATACCTATCAGCGGCACACTGCAGGGAGTGAGCGTGCGTGCGATATTTAGCATGGTGCCATCCCCGCCCATCACGATGGCCAAGTCGACGGCACAACCGATTTCGTCCAAGGTTAGTGTGGAATATGGATGATTATTGAGGTGTTCGGCGGTCAGGCTGTCGACCACGACCCTGAGGCCTTGGCTGGTCAGAAACTCGGCCAGACGCAACAAAGGCTCCGCGATCTCGGGAGCCTTGTATTTACCAATAAGTGCAACGGTCTGGAAGGGAAATTTCATGGGCGCGATTAAACCATATCGACCCGGGAATAACAAAAGAGAAGTAGCGTTAAACAATCTGTAGTTACTTATATCTCATAAAAGTCGTCACTGTAAATTTGCAGTAAGGGTTCACAACGCTAACCAATTACATCCATCATCTTTTCGCAATACAGGCGCACCGCATTACGTCCCTGCTGTTTGGCACCGTACATCGCGATATCTGCCTGTCGCATCAAAGTAGTCTCATCCGCCCCATGCTCAGGGTAGATTGACACACCCACACTGCAAGATATTTGCACCTCGTGTTCTTGCAAATCAAAAGGTGTGGTCAGCGCGATACGTATTTTCTCTGCTACATACATAGCATCTTCCTTATGTTCAATATAAGGCAGCATCACCACAAATTCGTCGCCACCGATGCGTGCGACCGTATCCGATTCACGCATACATTCCAGCATGCGACTTGCAGCGATCTTGAGCAGGATGTCGCCGATGTGATGACCATAGTTATCGTTGATCGGCTTGAATTCATCTAGATCGACGAACATCAGCCCCATCATGGTCTTGTCACGCTTGGCGGAAGATAGTGCGAGCTGTAAACGATCCGAGAACAACATACGATTGGGCAAGCCAGTCAAGGCATCATTTTATGCCATGCGCGTCATATGTTCCGCCGCAAGCTTACGCTCAGTGATATCACGCCCTGTACCTGTGAAACCAATCAACTCGCCATTGGCGTCTCGCAGCACCACCCCGTTACAGAAATAAGGAATACGTGCGCCATCGAAACGCAGAAAGTCAGCCTCAAATGTAGCCGAGCCCTGTTCCATCACACGTTTGATCCAATCTAAAGTCGAGTCGTGATCCTCCTTGGCAAAAAATTGCATCATAGGTCGGCTATTGATCATCTGTTTAGTTAAACCACTTAAACGCTCCAAATGCGTGTTCCATTTGACTAACTGCCCAGTAGGATTAACCACGTATAAGATGTCTGGATTAGCCTCTATGATGACCTCCAACTCGTTTAGCGCGGTTTGTAGTTTGGCGTTCAGATTGAGGTTCTCAAGATTGGCCCGCTCCACATGGTCTTTCTGTTCATAAACTGATTTGGTCGCGGCAATGATGCGCGTGTCCAGCAGATTTCTTTCTTGCTCCAAATCATTGGCCATTTGGTTGATGCCCTTAGCCAATTTACTCAGCTCACTCACCTTGTGCTTAGTCTCTATGCGCACATCCAAGTTACCTGCACCGATACGCCGCAAGCCATCTTCCATCTCAATGATAGGCCGACTGAGCTTACGTGCCACTTGCCCCGCGATCAGATAAGCAAGCAGCATGGCTCCAAGCAATACCAGCAGGCTGACCTCCATCATCTCTATTTGCTCATTTTTTAAGCGGAACTTACTCACCCCCAAAATCACCGCCCCCAGATTGGATGGCGCAGATGTCCTGTCTTCCACTGTCTCCAAATCATTGACGCTCAATTGCGTCGGAACAATGGGTTGATAGACCAACAGCGCATCATCACTCTCGGCGCTAGGTGTATTAGCGCCCACTTTATCCAAGAAGGCCCAATTACTCTTCTTGTCCTTGCTGAGCATGAGGATGCGGTTCGCCTTGCTATCCAATACCGTTACTGATTGGATATCGCTGTCGGACAAAGCCGAGCGTGCCACCTCTGATAACAAGTCACGGTTACCCACGAACAATGCATATTCACTAGCAGAAGCAAAACTACGCGCCTGTAATCTGGCATTTTCCATCAGTGAATTACGGGCATCATCCATACGCGCCTGTATCACGTAAGCACCTAACAATAAGCTAATTATCACGCTGGGGAGCAGGGCAGTGAGGAGTGTCTGACGATAGATGCTGTTGATCTTCATGGCTTGTTGCGCTCAATGCGCTCCAACTCAGTTTGCAGTACGTTGGCACTGCGTATGCTCAAGCCTAGGGACCGCACCACATCTTCGTTCACCGCCACATCGAATAGTTTCGGATATTGAGCCGCAGGCAAATTCCCCGTGCGTACATACTCTCGGACCATATCAGCTGCCTGAACCGCGAACTGTGACGGCGTGGAAAAAACGGCAGCCGATGCGCCTGCTTTGACATACCCAGCCGA
The DNA here is from genome assembly GCA_038327315.1 of Burkholderiales bacterium. Classification (GTDB taxonomy): domain Bacteria; phylum Pseudomonadota; class Gammaproteobacteria; order Burkholderiales; family Gallionellaceae; genus Gallionella. The sequence goes on from JBBQKX010000024.1 coordinate 17,474, forward strand.
ATACGCAATCAGCGGCTTGCCACTACGATAGGTAGAGAACATCAAATTACGCACCGTGACGCTACTGTAGATGCTGCTGTCAGGAACTGCGAATAAAATGTCGCTTCCGTCCAAGACTTCGTTCAAAGCATCTGAGAGCGTGCGTTGTTCGTTAACTTCCACCAGATTTGTCATTAACCCATGTGCTTGAGCAGCACTGCGCAATACATCCAAATTGCTCGTGGTATGAGCAGAATGCAGGATGCCAATATTTTTGGCTTGAGGTAATGCCAGCTTGAGGAAAGTGATTTGGCGCTCGGGAGATTGCTCAATGAAGACCGCTGAGCGTAGGTCGACAGCTTTGGGCTGCTTACTATGCGCCAGCAAAGTCTCATAGTGTTTACGCTGCAGTAGCAGATAAATCACAGGCTGGTTGGTGGCGACTGGCAATGCATCGGCGGCTTTGGTACCAACCACCAACAGTAAATTTGCACCAGGTATTTCCTCACCAACCTTGCCAGATATCAGTTTGATATTGGCAGCAGTCAACTCCTTGCCTATCGTCTCACTAATCGTTTGATAGGTCTGACTTTGATCGCTGAGCACGACCCCTACAGTAAATGGTGCTGCGTACACAACGGACGATATACAACTCAACAGCAATATGCCTAAACCGCAGAAGCGTAATTTCCGCAGATTAAATAAGCGACTATTGATGTTACTTTGCATCATGATTACCAGTGCAATCCCAAAGTGATGTTGCCGCGTCGTGTATGTACATTGTTGGCGATGTATTCGGTATAACGCTGGTCAAACAGATTTTGTACGACCAGCGCGATGTCACCCTTTAGGTGTGTCCCGCTAGTAATCGTTTTTGCAAGCCGTATATCGGTACGGTGCTGTACAGGCTGGTAATCCTGTACTGGCCGGTCAAAAGGTTGCATTCCTGTTTGAAAATAATAATTAGCACTAAACGCATAGCCTACTCCCCAACGGCTATCATATTGCGCACTGCCACTGTCGCGCGGGATGCTGGCGCCATAGGCATCACGATTACTTGGAGTGAGCGATGCGATACCCAAAGCCTGCGCGTTACTAGTTGCCCAAGCATGAGCTAGATTTAGTGTCAGATCGCTATTTTCGGAAATGACCTGCTTCCAAGTGACTTCCGCTCCGCGTGAATCCGCAGAGAGTTTATTGGTAAATTGAGTTCCTGCCGGCAATATACCGTCAGTCAGTCTATCGCTATAGAGGCGGACATCCAGTGCACTGCCGTACGCAGGAAAATTCGCCAGATAACCAATCTCACGCGAAACCATCTTTTCGGGCCTGAGCCCAGGAGAATTGATTGCATTACTTGGCACCATCAATACACCAGGTGAAAATGGCACCCCAGGCATAGCTTCGGGAAATCTAGCTTCAGCCATAGCCGGCGTACGGTAAGCTACAGATGTGCCGACACGCAGGGTCTGGTACTGCGTGGCATGGAAATTCAGCGCAACGCGAGGTGAAAAGCTGTTTTTGCCCAATTCATCCTTTTCCAACATACCTCCAGTGTTAAGCAAAAGAACTGGGGTGATACGCCATTCATCATGTGCCAACACGCGATATTTTTCGTTTTTGGTGTTTGATTCATATGTTGGTGGCAACCCCAACAACAATGTCCTAGCTTGCGCATACTGTTTGGCCGCCACATTGTTAGTTTGTATCCCTGCACCATAGACCAGACGATTCACATCCCCTAGCTCCAATGTATGCTGTAATTCAATCTCGTCGCGCGCGCTATCAACAGCCTGTGCAATCAGATCTGGCGCTCTCAATCCCCCTAATAAATAAGGCGAATTCTCGTGCTGATTGAGTTGGCTATGGTAGTAATGCAGCGCCAGTTCAGAACCACCCTCTAGTTGATGCAACCATCCCAGATTCACGAAACTAGCATTGGCAAGCAAATTATGCGGCTGGTTATAACTGCTATCTGTGAACCCCACGCCTTGCACGTTGTGATTAAAACCAAATTGCATCTCGACGCTGTTGCTGTCATTGGGATGGTACTCACCACGGTAGTTCAATACGCGACTCTGGTTGTTGTCATAACTATTGAGTAATAAGGCACTAGCACCCGGTTGATTAAGAGGCATGCCATTGGGTGGCGCTAGCAAATCGGCGTATCCAGTATCTGCGTTATAAGCCACCGTCATGCGATAAGCCATTTTCTCGCCTATCTGCCCTGCATGCAGCGCAACGTCGTTTACACCATCGCTCCCTCGAGTGTAGGAGACTGAATTACCACCATTGCTGTAAGCCGAACGCGTGGTGATACTGATCACACCCTGCGTGGAATTCGCACCATGTGATGCTGCAGCCGGCCCCCTTATCACCTCTATACGTTCGATATCATCCAAGGTAATAGGCAGATCGGCCCAATCCACGGTGCTGGCAGGTGGCATGTACACACTGCGTCCGTCTATTAACACTTGCATACGGCGTGAATATTGATCGGTAGCGCCATGGTAGGAGACGATAGCCTTGCCGCCACCGTAATAACTGACATACATGCCAGGGACCAACTTGAAGAGATCAGGAATGGTGCGAAAGCCAGAAGCGACGATCATCTTGCGATCAATCACCGTCATTGCATTGGGGGCTTCATCGAGTGGCTGGTTCAAGCGCGATGCACTCAACACCACAGGCATCTCCTGAAAGAAGTCGACATCTTCTGTGGCGGCGGCCAACACGGCTGGCGCATGCAAACCCGACAAGATGCCCATAGCCACAAAATAATTTCTCACGCTCATGCTTCCTCGCATACGACACTCGCCTCTTTGATTATTATCACTATTTAATTTGGTCTTACAAAACACTCACAAGTTTAATCGCTATACCTTACTACCAGAACAAGAATGGCAAACTTTAATTCGTACTAGGTAATTTCAGAGATTGAATATCTTCAACCAAGTGCGCAGCTTAAAGAGTCTGGCAGGATCGACTTGTTCAGAGAATAGCGCCTCGAGTCTATCGCGCATATAGGCGCTACGAGAGGCACGGGCGACTAACATGTTTGCCAAGCTAGGCCAGCGCAACAGAATTTCAGCTTTACGATAAGCCGTGTATTTTGGTTTCAATGCATTCATCTTCGCGATGTAATGTGTCGCAAGCATGACACGCCCTTGTGCTGCATGGCTCAATAATGACTCGGCTGCGATGATGCCGGTTTCTAGGGCCTTACCGATACCTTCGCCAGTAAGTGGGAAAGTGCTACCCACACATTCCCCCGTGGCCAATATGCCACCCTCTGCGAAGCGCGCACCACTCAAACCTGTACGTAATGGCGCACCTTTGAGCGTAGAGACGATTTCGCCATCGCTCATCAGGTCACGCACCAAGGGCTGGCACTGTATGAATCGCTCGAAATCTTGGCGTATACGACTGTGCTTTTTACTGCTGCCGAAATAACCTATGCCTATATTGAATACACCATCAGGCCCAGGAAACACCCAGCCGTAGCCTCCACGTACTGTGTGATCGAAGATGAACACCAACTCATTAAAGTCTTTGGCTAGGCGGAGATTTCGCACATATTGGCGCACCGCAAAACTGCTAGGTTCGGCTCGCTCCAGTAATCCTACAGACTGAAGCGGTACCACATTTGCGCCCGTCGCCATCAATAGCCAAGGTGCGCGAACTAACACTTCACCCTGTAACGTAGCAAAAGTAACTATATAGTTTGAATCTGTATCTTCTTTGGCTGACTTAAAATCATACCCAGCATAAAATTTGGCACCACTTTCCTGCGCAGCAGCTAGCAACAAAGCATCTAAGCGGATGCGCGGCATACTAGAAGTCTTACCGCACACACTGACTTCGCTGCCATTGAAGCTGATTAATCTAAGGGCTGTGGTGGGGTGACAGATCTGCGCGACGCGTTCGTTCAGTCCCAGTTTCTCTAGTGCTAGATGTGCATCGGGGATGAGTGCATCGCCACAAGTCTTCTCTCTCGGAAACTCGGCTTTGTCGAATAGACCCACACGCCAGCTTGCCTGCGCCAAGACGCGTGCTGCAGCACAGCCGGCAGGACCGGCACCCACAATGATGATGTCAAAATCTTGCATGCAACGTAGGGGAAAGTTAGGCTACTTACGCAGCGCGATGAGCAGCGACCATGTCGCCAATCCTATGTAGCACAACAGCGACCACTCGGGTATGCCCAGTGACAGGAAAGTCCAGCCGTGTGCGGCACACTCGCCAGAACCATGCAGCAGTTCTTTCAATACATTCGACATAGGCATGGTCTCTAACATGTAGTCCAATCCTGGGCCACAAGCAGGCACTTGATCCGGCGGGAGATGCTGTATCCAAATATGTCGAGATGCGACTGCTATACCCGTGATAGATAGCAAGATGATAAGCGCAGCATAGACGCGCTCGCCGATCTTCTTGGGACCATGCACAGTCGCCAATGCGAACATCACCAAGATGGCGATGAAGATGACGCGTTGCACCATACACAAAGGGCATGGGTCTTGATGTTTGACATATTGCAGATAGAAAGCGAATCCCATCAGCCCGCCAGCCACCATGACTCCCAACAGGTACAAGACACGACTTGGAAGCTTGCGCCAAAGTTCGCACATATTTATTCGACCTCTTCTATCCATGCGCCTTGAATCGCTTCGAGTATCTTCTCGCCACTATGGTTGGGATCGTCATTGAATCCTTCCAAAGCCATCACCCAGTTACGCAGATCGACGAAGTTCACATAACGCGGATCGACGTCCGATTTACTATCAGCCAAGGAGATTGCAATCTCGTTTATGTCTGTCCACTTCATATTAGTGCCCCTCTTTGACCATATTGATGGTGTACTTGGGAATCTCGACTACCAAGTTAGTTGCACCCACCATAGTTTGGCAAGACAAGCGCGAATTGGGCTCCAAGCCCCATGCTTTATCGAGCAGATCGTCTTCCAATTCTTCTGAAGGTGCGAGCGATTCGAAACCTTCGCGCAGAATGACGTGGCAAGTCGTACAAGCACAGGATTTCTCACAGGCATGCTCGATATCGATGCCGTTCTGCAACAATGTATCGCACAAGGACACACCCGGTTGGCCTTCGATGAGTGCGCCATTCGGGCACAACTCCACATGCGGTAGGACAATAATCTGTGTCATTACTTCACCTCTAAATCGGAAATATTCTTGCCGGACAAGGCATGCGAAACACTCTTGTCCATGCGGGCTTGTGCAAAGCTGACGGTCACCTCATTCAAGGCGCTGATGGCATGCTTCAAATGAGTCGCACTCTCTTGTTCTAGCGCAGCTTGTACAAGCGTGATCTGCGCATCTATCTGATTGCGCTGCTCCGCACTCAATAACGCTGCGTCTTGCACCATCGCATTCTGCACTGCCTCGACCAACTGACGCGCCTCTATCTGCTGTTCACGCAGTGCGCGAGCCTGCATATCGTCGCGCGCATGCTGACCAGATTCCTGCAACATGCGCGTAATCTCGGCATCACTGAGACCATAAGATGGCTTGACCTCTATGGTCGCTTCTACGCCACTACCCATCTCGCGCGCAAAGACACTCAGCAATCCATCCGCATCAACCTGGAAGGTCACACGTATACGCGCAGCCCCAGCCACCATCGCCGGGATGCCGCGCAATTCGAACTTCGCCAGAGAGCGGCAATCGCTGATCAGTTCGCGCTCACCTTGGACCACGTGGATACTCATCGCAGTTTGACCGTCTTTGTAAGTAGTGAACTCCTGCGCACGCGCTGTCGGTATCGTGCTGTTGCGTGGAATCAGCTTCTCGGCCAACCCACCCATGGTCTCTATACCCAGAGACAGCGGGATCACATCCAGTAATAACCAGTCGTCACCACTACGATTACCCGCCAGCAGATTGGCTTGTATCGCAGCGCCCAAGGCGACCACCTTGTCGGGGTCTAGATTGGTTAAAGGAGTTTGGCCGAAGAACTCACCTACCGCCTGCTGCACCTGCGGCATGCGCGTGGCACCACCCACCATCACCACGCCATTGATATCAGCGATCTTCAAACCCGCATCGCGCAGAGCTCGACGTAGGGGTTGTAAGGTCCGCTGTACCAAGTTACGGCTGATTTCATGGAAGATAGCTTGGGTCAAGACATTGTCGACCACTTCTCCAGTCGATAGCACCGCCGTGATGCGAGCTTCGTCATGCTCAGTTAATTGCTCCTTGGCTGCACGTGCATGTGTGAGCAACAAACGTATGTCTTGCGGAGGCAAGGCCGAGAGCGTGTTCTTTTCCAACAACCAACAAAAAATACGATGATCGAAGTCATCCCCACCCAGCGCGGAATCACCATTAGTCGCCAAAACCTCGAACACCCCGCGTGACAAACGCAAGATGGAAATATCAAAAGTCCCGCCACCCAAGTCATACACGGCGTACACACCTTCTGAGGCGTTATCCAGACCATATGCAATAGCCGCCGCCGTCGGCTCATTAAGTAAGCGCAACACATTCAAACCGGCCAGTCGTGCTGCGTCCTTGGTCGCCTGACGTTGTGCATCGTCGAAATAAGCAGGCACGGTGATGACCGCTCCGACCAACTCGCCTCCGAGGCTAGCCTCAGCTCGGGCGCGCAACACCTTAAGTATCTCGGCTGAAACTTCTACAGGGCTCTTGGCACCCGCAACCGTGCGCAACTGCACTTGTCCGATCTTGGCACTAGGGTCATCTATGAAACGGTAGGGGAAGCGACTGATGTCACCAATGTCGGCCAGCCCGCGTCCCATGAAGCGCTTAACAGAACTAATGGTATTGGTCGGGTCTTCGCTCTGACTGCGCTGTGCCGCTTCGCCCACCATCAGTTCTTCGGCATCCAGATATCGCACCACAGAAGGCAACATCGCCCTACCCTGCTCATCGTTCAGCACCGTACTAATACCGTTGCGTACAGTCGCCACTAGGGAATTGGTTGTGCCCAAGTCTATGCCCACCGCCAGCCTGTGCTGGTGAGGCGCGGTGCTCATGCCCGGTTCAGAAATTTGTAAAAGTGCCATTATTTATATTGGGTAAGTCGTAAGTTTGAAGACGTAAGATTTAAGTTAAGTCTAAATCCCGCGCAGCGGTTACAACATCAACTTACGTCTTACGACTTAAGTCTTACGTCTATTTTCTAACTATCTATTTCGTCATACGCGTCAGCGATTTCTTCCGCGAGTTTTTCCATGAATCTCAGCTTGCGCACCAACTCTGCGGCGCCAGCAAAATTTCTATCACCATCAATTTTAGCCTCAAGTTGTCTTTCTAGCTCGTTCGTTTCACCCTGCATACCTGATTCCAACTCGGTCAATACATCCACATCACGTGCTTGCACCGCCTCGACCACTGCCTCCCGCAATTCCATCTGAGCAATCAGGAAATCCATGGGCATCGCAGTATTGGTCTCTTCCTGAGTATCTACGTCATTCAACTTCAAGATATAACGTGCACGCCTCAAAGGACTACGCAGTGTCTGATATGCCTCATTCACAAACGTTGCCTGCTGCATCGCCAGTCGCTGTTC
>JBBQKX010000025.1:0-24768 GCA_038327315.1 Burkholderiales bacterium
GTTGCGCAGTTTGTTCATGTCAGGTTTGCGGGTATCGCGCGGCATATCCGATTTCGCCGCCGAAGCGCTGTCAGTGAGGCGCATGGTCAGGGCGATGCGTTTGCGTTTGGCATCCACTTCCAGCACTTTTACTTTCACGATCTGCCCTGCCTTGACCACGCTGTGCGGGTCTTTGACAAAGGTGTTGGAGAGTGCCGAGATGTGTACCAAGCCATCTTGGTGTACGCCGATGTCGACGAAGGCGCCGAAGGCTGCGACGTTGGTGACTACGCCTTCCAGAATCATGTCGGGCTTGAGATCGCTGATCTCTTCCACGCCTTCACGGAGGCTCGCGGTGGTGAATTCTGGACGTGGGTCGCGGCCAGGTTTCTCCAGCTCTTTGAGGATGTCAGTGATGGTTGGGATGCCGAACTTCTCATCCAGATACTTTGCTGGGTTGAGCGACTTGAGCAGGCTACTGTTGCCGATTACGGTTTTGATATCATTCTTAATGTCGGCGAGGATACGCTGTACCAAGGGGTAGGACTCGGGGTGTACGGTCGAGCCATCGAGCGGATTGTCGCCCCCCATGATGCGCAAGAACCCCGCTGCTTGTTCGAAGGTCTTGTCACCTAGACGTGGCACTTTGCGTAGTTCTTCGCGGCTGGCGAACTTGCCCTTACCGTCACGGTAGCTGACGATGGCGAGTGCTACGTTGCTGGACAGGCCAGAGACGCGCGCTAACAAAGGTGCAGAGGCGGTGTTCACATCCACGCCCACGGCATTCACGCAATCTTCCACCACTGCATCCAGCGAACGCGCTAATTGTGCTTGGCTCACGTCGTGTTGGTATTGACCTACGCCTATGGACTTTGGATCTATCTTCACCAGTTCGGCGAGCGGGTCTTGCAAGCGGCGTGCGATGGACACTGCACCACGCAAGGACACGTCCATATTTGGCAATTCACGTGAGGCGAATTCGGAGGCTGAGTAGACGGATGCGCCTGCCTCGGATACGACCACGCTGGTGAGCTTGAGTTCGGGGCGTTGCTTAATCAGTTCTTGTGCCAGCTTGTCGGTCTCGCGTGAAGCCGTACCGTTACCGATGGAGATAATGGCGACCTTATGCTTCTCGGCCAGTTGCGACAGCGTGTGTAGCGCGCCATTCCAATCGTTGCGCGGTTGATGTGGATAGATCACGGCGGTGTCCACCACCTTGCCAGTCTCATCTACCACCGCGACTTTCACGCCAGTACGTATGCCGGGGTCCAGACCCATGGTGGCACGCGGGCCGGCAGGGGCGGCGAGTAGCAGGTCTTTCAGATTCCGTGCGAACACGTTGATGGCTTCGGTCTCAGCACGGGCACGCAAGGCGCCCATGAGTTCGGACTCCAGATGCAAGAAACTTTTCACGCGCCAAGTCCAACGCGCGGTATCCGCCAACCAGGCATCTGCGGCACGCCCCAGTTGTTTGATGCCGAAATGATTGGCGATGCGCAGCTCGCAAGGATTGAGTGGTGCACTCCACAAGGGTTTCTCGGCCTCGCTATCCAGACGCAGTTGTACCGCGAGCAGTTCCTCGCGACGACCACGAAATAGCGCGAGTGCGCGATGCGAAGGAATGGTGGAGAGTTTTTCTGAGTAATCGAAGTAGTCGGCATATTTCTCTGCCGCTTCGTTCTTCCCTGCTATGACTTTTGATTCAACCACACCGTGCTCTTGCAGATAGTCACGCAAGTTTTGTAGCAGTGTCGCATCTTCAGCGAAGCGTTCCATCAGAATCTGGCGTGCGCCGTCCAATGCTGCCTTGTTGTCGGCCACGCCCGGATTGTCGCCGTTGGTTGTGGTGAAGGCAGGGCGTAGGAACTTCGTAGCTTCGGTTTCTGGGCTTAGCGTGGGGTCAGCCAGTAAAGCGTCCGCCAAGGGCGCTAGACCAGCTTCCAAGGCAATCTGTGCCTTGGTGCGGCGCTTGAGCTTGTAGGGCAGATACAGATCTTCCAGATGCGTCTTGTCAGTTGCATGAGCGATGGCGTCCAACAGTGTCGGGGTCATCTTGTTCTGCTCAGTGATGCTGGCAATGATGCTGGTGCGGCGATCTTCCAGTTCACGCATATAGCGCAGGCGTTCTTCCAATAGTCGCAGTTGTATGTCGTCCAAGCCGCCGGTGGCTTCTTTGCGATAACGCGAAATAAAAGGCACGGTGGCACCTTCGTCCAGTAGTGCGACCGCAGCGGCGATCTGTTGAGGTTGTGCGGCGATCTCTACCGCGAGGCGTTGTTCTATGGTTGGCAGCATGAAGGCAATCGTAAGACGTTAGTCGATAGTGGCTAGTTGGGCTTGGTCGCTATGCGAACCTAGTTGATATTGAAAAAGGCGACCGCGTGGTCGCCTTTCTGTAGGCTATTAAAAGTGTTGGAGGTGGATGCAGTGCAATGCGCCGCCCCCGGCACTTTTAATCGCGTTCGCCGCTGAAGGCCATCAACAGACTCAACAGATTGACGAAGATGTTGTAGATATCCAGATACAGGGTCAGCGTCGCCATTACATAGTTGGTCTCACCACCGTGGATGATCTGACTGATATCAAACAGGATGTATGCTGAGAAGATCATCACTGCGACAGCAGAAATCACCAAGGACATCACGGGTACTTGGAAGAAGGCGTTCGCCAGCGAAGCAATGACCAGCATGATCAAACCGATGAATAGGAATTTGCCCATGAAGCTAAAATCTTTCTTGCTCACGGTTGCGTAGCTCGCCAGACCTAGGAAGATAATGCCCGTGCTGCCTGCTGCCATACCGATCAGTTGCGCACCATTTTTTAGGTGCAAGGCAACTTGCAGGATAGGACCTAGGAACACGCCAGCGACGAGTGTAAAACCGAGCAGGGCGACGATGCCCCAGACGCTGTTGCGCAACTTGGACACTGTGAACAGTAGACCCATCATCACCGCGAACATCGCCAATGCGCCTATGAAGGGATGCAGTGCCATGAAGGAGAAGTTGATGGACATACCTAAAAACGCGCCGATGACCGTAGGAATCATGGTCAGGCCCAGCATCATGTAAGTGTTACGCAGGACTTTGTTCTGTTCTGCTGCGAGTGTGCCGATAGTGGCTTGGGTAGGGAATTGCATTACAACCTCCGAGTGGGATTCATCTAAGACGGGCGTGAGACTACAGAATGGGGGTTAAAGTTTCAACTTCAAGAGCGTTAATTTTCTGTCGTTTGAATATACAGAAATAAATCAGACTGTGTAAAGTAAAAAGCCTTTTAACTTTTCAGCTAAAAGGCTTTAGTGTTGGCGGAGTGGACGGGACTCGAACCCGCGACCCCCGGCGTGACAGGCCGGTATTCTAACCAACTGAACTACCACTCCAGTTTGGTTATTGCTGCTGGCGGAAGCTGTGAGATTCGAACTCACGGACGATTTCTCGTCGGCAGTTTTCAAGACTGCTGGTTTAAACCACTCACCCAAACTTCCTAGCAATATTGCTACTAAGTAATCAGGGCGGCAGTTTTAGTTACGACTAACCTGAAGGTTAGTCTGCACTGCAACAAGCTACTTGCGTAGCGTGTTGTCAAGACTGCTGGTTTAAACCACTCACCCAAACTTCCATTCGCACGTAAATCCACATGGGATTTTCGAAGGCGCGCATTCTGCATGATGCGTAACTTTCTGTCTACAGAAAAATGAAAAAGTTTTTAAATCCTCGAACAGTCCGCCCAATTATTGGGCGTTTCATAGATGCGTACACGCTCTAAACGCAGGTGATTTCCGTAGATGTCTTTATAAGCTGGGTCCAATAGGTCGAAGGCAATCTGGGCCAGATTCTCAGCAGTAGGCACAACTTCGGTGATGACGGTCTTGTGGCCGGGCATGCTGGCGAGGAAGTCGCAAACTTGCTTGTCACCGCGATATACCAAGAAGGCGTGGTCCCATACGTCCACCACGTGCTGCTTGGCGATGTGCTTCACATCACTAAAGTCCATCACCATGCCCTGTTCGGACTGACCTTCGGTGGCGATGATCTCGCCGGATAGGCTGATCTCTATGGCATAGCGATGACCATGCAGATGTTTGCACTGGCTGGTATGGTTGGGAATGCGATGACCAGCATCAAATTCCAAGCGTCTAGTAATGAGCATGATGTGTCTTACGATTTAAGTGGCGTGGATTATAACTTGAACACCCGCACCGCATCCTTGAAAGCATCTAGCTCGGCAGCGTCGGGCATGCGGCCATAGCGTAGCGACAGATAGCGTTGAGCGATGTCGCGCACTGTTGAAGCTGCGGTAGGGCGTGCTTGTGCGATACGCTCAGCATAGTCGCGCGGCCCCTCATGGTCGGCGCGTGGCAGTCCTGCCTTGGCCAGGCTAGTGCAGAACTTGAGCCAAGTTGTTTGCACTGGATCGCGATGTCGCTGGAGTAGATGTTTGAACATGAATAAGGCATATGCCGCGATACACAATGCCAGCCCAAACATTAAATTACGTGCCATCTTCTGCCAGCTTACGTCTTCCATGCCTAAGCGGGTGAGTAGTGCGAACTGGCGTTCAGGGTTGTAACCCAATACCCACAGATTCCATTGGTTGGACCAAGCATCCATGTTGAGTCGCAACTTGCTCATCCATTGCGGTGGATTGCGTGCCATGAAGGGCAGGGCGGTGTTGTCTTTCAGTGAGGCAGCAAGATTCCGTTCCACGCGTTCCGGCGCGATGGCGGCGGTTGGGTCTACACGTACCCAGCCTTGTCCTGCCAGCCACACCTCGGCCCATGCATGGGCATCGGATTGACGCACGATGTAATAGTTACCTAAGGCATTGAATTCGCCTCCCAGATAGCCGGTCACCACCCGTGCGGGGATGCCTGCTGCTCGCATCAGATAGACGAATGCGGAGGCATAGTGTTCGCAGAAGCCTTTACGCTCCCCGAACAGGAACTCGTCTACGCTGTTCTCACCCAGTAGCGGCGGCTCTAAGGTGTAGCTGAAGTTCTGCTGATTGAAGTAACGCAATGCGGTATCGACGATTTCCTGATCGGAACTGTGCGCACTACGCCAGCTCTGGGCTAGTTCTACCGTGCGTGGATTGAGGCGTATCGGAATGCCAGTGGCACGTTGCAATTGCGAGGGCGCTTCGTCCACGTTGGCGTGATAACTGAGGTTAGAACTCATCTCGTAGCGGATGCGGGCATTCACTGGCTGGGCGCTGAATAACTGGAAATCGTTGCCTATGCGTGACCCATTGGGCAGCGTTGCTGCTGTGTCCAACCCATACAGCCAGCGTTTGTTGTGCGGCTCTAGGATCACGCTGTAGCTAATGTTCTGCGCTGTGTCGGTGAAGCGCGGTGTGTTGCTATAGCCGGTCGTACCACGTGTCCAGGTGCGACCGTCGTAATTCCATAGCACGGGACCACGCCAGTACATCTGATCACGGCGTGGAACTTTGTCTACATAGCTGACGCGGAAGGCTACTGCTTCCGACAAACTGAGTTTGCTCAGGCTGCCCGGCGACATGGAGTCACTCAGGCCCGTGCTGCTGTAGGCATCCTGAGGCAAGCCCCACAGTGGTCCTTGCACGCGCGGGAACAGGATGAAGAGCAGTAACATCAGTGGTAAGGCTTGCAGCAACAGTGTCCCCGCGATGCGAGCCTGTGGGCGCAGGCTGAGTGTGGGCGCTTGTATGCGTAACCAAGTTGAGACGATGACCAGCAGGGTCGCGCACATGAATAGCGCGGTGGGGATGCTCTGCGAATAGAAAAAGTTAGTGATGATGACGAAACAAGCCAGATAGATCAGTCCCATCGCATCGCGCTGGGCGCGCAGTTCCAGTAACTTCAACACTGCGAGCAACATCAACAACGTTACCCCGACTTCGCGACCGAACAGGGTGTGGTAACTCGCTGCGATGGCGGCCACACCAGCGAAGGTGATGATGAAGAGTAACCAACGTTTTGGTAAGGTGCTACCACTCTGGGTCAGATAGACGCGCCATAACAGCAGCATGGCGCACAGGCCGGTGATCCACAGTGGCAGATGCTCTGCGTGTGGCAGCGTGACCATGAAGATGCACAGCGTCAGACTGTGGACGAGAGTGGTGCTGAGCTTCATGTGGCAGCTCCCGACAAGCCGTACAAAGCCAGTCTGCGCAGGCATTCGGCCTTGTGTGCGGGGATATTGTTGGGCGGCAACTCGCCGTCCGGCAAGCGCAAGCCATACAACAAGCCCTGTGCATCGGCGTCCAATACCCAACGTGCCAATATCTGTAAGCGTGTTTCTACGGGCAGTGCACCTAACTGATTCCAGTCCAGCCAGAGTTCGCGACCTTGTGGCGTGGAGAATTGTTTGACCTGTAGACCCTGTTCGCGTGCCAGCGCCTTCCATGCGATACGCGGCAGCGCATCACCAGGTATGTAGTTGCGTAGACCGGCGAAGTCTTCGTCACCAGTCGTTTGTATTGTGCCCGTGCCACTTTGCGCTGATTGTGCAGGCAGTGCTTGCGGGGGTGCAGGGTGTGGGTAGACCAAACAGCGCACATCGAAGTGGATATAAGTCCAGGCATGGAATAACCCCAGCGGGAACTCGGTGTACAGACTCAGTCGCCCGCTATCTAGCCAGCCGCGTTGCGTGGCGGGGATGGATAAATGTATCGGCGTGGAAGACTGTGCAGGCAAATCAAAGGTAGTGCGATGCCCCACATCATCATGCAAATGAAGTTGGTAGCGTGTCAGTGTGCTGGAGTTATCAAAGTGGAAAACGAACCTTGCATCCTCACCCGCAAATACTGGCGTGACATGACCCGCATGGATGCTCAGATGAGCCAGATTGCGAAAGGCATACAGCATGGACATCACCGCCATCATCGCCAACATGAAGGTCAGCACATAACCCAGACTCAGGTTGTAATTAATGTCGCCCAACAACATCACCAGCAACACCACGGCGAAACCCAGTCCTTGCTTGGAAGGCAAGATATAGATACGGCGCTGATTCAGCACCACCGTACCAGTCTCTACGGTACGGCGGAACGCCCAGTTGCGGAAGAGTTGTTTAAGTTTTCCCATGATGTTCGATCAACACTGCTCGACTAAAGTTGTGCAGCGATCAAGGAATAGCGACTGCAGAGATCAGTTCATGCGCCAGTACATCGTCATTGGTATTTTGTGAGTCTTGGGTGGTTTGCAAGCGATGGCTGGCGACGCCGGGTAGCACGGCTTGTACGTCTTCTGGGATGACCGCGTTGCGTCCATCTAGCAATGCCCAAGCGCGAGCGGCAGAAAGCAAGGCGAGCCCAGCTCTGGGCGACAATCCGTGTACATAATGAGCTGAGGTGCGGGTGTGTTTGAGAATGGCTTGCACATAGTCCAACAAGGCGTCAGAAACGTGTATCTGCCTGACTTGTAGTTGCAACGCCAGCAGTTCGGCGCTATCCATCTGCGGCGACAATCGTGCGACCAGATCTCGTCTGTCCAGCCCCGACAATAAGCCACGTTCTGCTTGTGCATCTGGATAACCCAATTCGATGCGCATCAGGAAACGGTCTAGCTGGGATTCAGGGAGCGGGAAGGTGCCAATCTGATGGGTGGGATTCTGTGTGGCGATGACGAAGAAGGGGCTGGGTAGGGCGCGAGTTACGCCTTCTATGGTCACTTGCTGTTCTTCCATTGCTTCCAATAACGCACTTTGTGCCTTGGGTGTTGCACGGTTTACTTCGTCGGCCAACACCATCTGCGTGAAGATTGGGCCGGGATGAAATTTGAAATCAGCAGTATCGCGCTGGTACACCGATACCCCGAGGATGTCTGCAGGCAGTAAGTCGCTGGTGAATTGGATGCGCTGGAACTGCATCCCTAGTGTGCGCGCCAATACATGGGCTAAGGTGGTCTTACCTACGCCCGGCAAGTCTTCTATGAGTAAATGTCCCCGCGCTAACAAACATGCCAAGGCAAGCCGAATCTGCAAGGGCTTGCCGACGATGACCTGTTCGGTTTGGGTGATGGCGTTTTTGAGAGCTAGATTCATATTTATCTTTTTTATCCTTGGTGGTGAGTATGCCCTCGATACGGCTGCGCCTACTCGGGACGAACGGTTATTGCTGAATCGAACCATTAGAGCCAACAGTCATTCAATCGTGCTTGAACTGTTTTTTTGCCAACATTGAAACGCTATCCCAATCTCCTTGCATCATGGCTTCTTTTTTCTTCCGTCCCCATCGCTTGATTTGAATTTCGGCTGATAGAGCCTCTACACGAGTTGCACATTCCTGTGACCAAACCAAATTTACAGGGAGTCGTTGCGAGGTATAGCCTGGATATTCTCCTCGTTGATGCACGCCTATACGATGTTCGAGATTATCCGTGTGCCCAGTGTAATAAGAATTGTCGGCGCATCGTAGTATGTAAATCCAGAATGTCATGGGTCTCGTTTATCCCTAGCTACGCCTACGCGGGACGAACGCATGGTAGGGAAACTTAAAGCACGCTCGTGAAGTAGGGACGAGCGGATGAAGGTGAAACTAGAGCCCGTTCGTGGTGAGTGTTTTTCGTTCGGGTTTGTACGAACGAAAAATGTATCGAACCACCTGAGCGCACAGTCATTCATAAGTTTTAGTTTATAGCATGATGGCCGCGACGACTTTGCGGTCTTCGGCAACCAAGATGTTATAGGTGCGGCAGGCAGCAGGGGTGTCCATGAACTCTACGCCTATGCCCATATCTGTCAGCGCACGGTAAAGCTTGGGGTGGGCGAAACGTTGTTGTGCACCCGTGCCTACCAACACAACTTCGGGCTGGTAGGTCAGGAAATAGTTGAAGTTAGCCTCGTTGAGCGCGTCAAAATCTCTGGCATTCCAGTCTTCGTGTACGTCGCTGGCATTCACCACGATGGAGTGGTCATAGCGTACGCGGTTGACCATCACATGGTCCGCGCCATGTGAGGTAAACATTTTGGTGTCGCCCAGATTGGCTAGATGTAACTTCAAGATAACTCCTTATATTTGCTGTGTCGTGTCCGCGCGGGTAAAATCGCGCCCTTTGCAACTTTGCTATGGATTCTATCATCGTGTGGGTGTATCGCCGATGCCGAAGCTGTAGTGATCCCATGAGTGAATCATCGTGAAACCCATACTGAAATCGACCAAACTTTCCAACGTCTGCTACGACATTCGCGGTCCTGTGATGGAGCGCGCCAAACAGATGGAGGAAGAGGGACAGCGTATCATCAAGCTGAACATTGGTAATCTCGCACCGTTTGGTTTCGAAGCGCCTGAAGAAGTGCAGCAGGATGTGATCCTGAATATGCCTAACTCTTCTGGTTACTCCGATTCCAAGGGTATGTTTGCCGCGCGCAAGGCCATCATGCATTACTGCCAGTCGAAAAAGATCATGGGCGTGGGTTTGGACGATATCTACATCGGCAACGGCGCGTCCGAACTCATTGTGATGGCGATGCAAGGTTTACTTAACACGGGTGATGAAGTGTTGGTACCTGCTCCTGATTATCCATTGTGGACTGCAGCGGTGACGCTGGCTGGCGGCACGCCCAGGCATTATGTCTGTGACGAGGCTGATGGTTGGAACCCTAATCTGGCGGATATGCGCAGCAAGATCACGCCTAATACGCGTGCCATCGTGGTTATCAATCCAAACAATCCGACGGGTGCTTTATATTCTGACGAAATCTTGCGCGAAATCATCCAGATCGCGCGTGAGCACCAACTGATTATTTTTGCCGACGAGATATATGACAAAGTCTTGTACGACGGCGTGACGCATACCTCGATGGCGGCGATGGCTGATGATGTGTTGTTCGTCACCATGAACGGTTTGTCTAAGAACTATCGTGCTTGTGGTTACCGTGCAGGTTGGATGGTGGTGTCGGGTCAGAAGAAACATGCGCAGGACTACATTAATGGTCTGACCATACTCGCGTCCATGCGTCTGTGTTCCAACGTCCCCGGACAGTTCGCAATCCAGACTGCGCTGGGTGGCTACCAGAGTATCAACGATCTGGTCGCACCTGGCGGTCGGCTGTGCAGGCAGCGTGACCTCGCTTACAACTTGCTCACCGCAATACCTGGCGTGACTTGCGTTAAACCCAAAGCCGCGTTGTATTTGTTTCCCAAGCTAGATCCAAAAATTTATCCGATACAGAACGATCAACAGTTCATTCTGGAGTTGCTGGAAGCGGAGAAAGTTCTGGTTGTACAGGGCAGCGGGTTCAATTGGAAGTCACCTGATCACTTCCGCGTGGTGTTCCTACCCAACACTGACGATCTGACCGACGCTATCGCTCGTATCGCAAGGTTCCTAGAGCACTATCGCAAGAAATATGGAACTAATTAGACGAACGAGTCGTAAGACTTAAGCTAGAAGACGTAAGTTGGAGCAGTCCGCTGCGCGGGGTTTTCTTACGACTTAAGTCTTACGTCTTACGACAGTTCTTACGACCTTTTTAATGAATCACTTTACGGCTAATAAATTATGAAACCAATCAACGTAGGTCTACTCGGTATCGGTACTGTCGGTGGTGGCACATTCACTGTCTTGCAACGCAACGCGGAAGAGATCGCGCGCCGCGCGGGTCGTCCTATTCGTATCACTATGGTGGCGGACCGCAATCTGGAATTGGCCAAAAAGGTCACTGGAGGTGCTTGCCGTATTACCGATGATGCACATGCAGTAGTGACAGACCCTGAAATCGATATCGTCATTGAATTGATCGGTGGTTATGGCATCGCTAAAGAACTGGTGCTCAAGGCTATCGCCAACGGCAAGCATGTGGTCACCGCTAACAAGGCACTGCTGGCCGCGCATGGCAACGAGATATTCAAAGCAGCTCAGGATAAGGGCGTGATGGTCGCGTTTGAAGCCGCTATCGCGGGTGGCATTCCTATTGTCAAGGCGATGCGTGAAGGTTTGACCGCGAACCGTATCGAGTGGATCGCTGGCATCATCAACGGTACCACCAACTTCATCCTCTCCGAGATGCGCGACAAGGGCTTGGCCTTCGACGTTGTGCTGAAAGAAGCACAACGTCTGGGTTACGCCGAAGCCGATCCGACCTTTGATATTGAGGGAGTAGATGCCGCACACAAAATCACGCTCTTGTCATCGCTGGCGTTTGGCATTCCGGTACAGTTCGACAAGGCGCATGTTGAAGGGATTTCCACGCTTGATGCCATTGACATTCAATACGCTGAACAGCTTGGCTATCGCATCAAATTGTTGGGCATCACCAAACGCACCGAGGAAGGTGTGGAGCTGCGGGTGCATCCGACTTTGATTCCGACCAAGCGTTTGATTGCCAATGTGGAAGGCGCGATGAACGCTGTGGTGGTTCAGGGCGATGCAGTCGGTCCTACGCTTTACTATGGCAAAGGTGCCGGTGCTGAGCCGACTGCCAGTGCAGTGATTGCCGATCTGGTGGATGTGACGCGCATGCACACCGTGGATCCGCAGAATCGTGTGCCACATCTTGGGTTCCAACCGAATGCGATGGCCGATCTCAAGATTTTGCCGATGGACGAAGTAACGACTAGCTACTACCTGCGCCTACGCGTGCAGGACAAGAAAGGCGCGTTGGCCGACATCACCCGCATCCTTGCCGACCAGGATATCTCCATCGATGCCTTGATCCAGAAGGAGCCGGGCGAAGGGGAAGACCAGACGGACCTCATCATGTTGACACACCAGACACGAGAGAAGCGCATCAATGCTGCAATCGCTAAGATTGAAGGATTGTCGGTTGTGGCCGGCAAGGTAATCAAGCTGCGTATGGAATCGCTTGGAAAGTGATCTTGTAGCATAAGTTGCAATTAGCGAAACCCATCGATTGAATCTCTAAAACTGATTCACCAGATGTAGAGGGAATTAAATGAAATACATCTCCACACGCGGCAATGCGCCGGCAAAAACATTCACTGAAATTCTGCTGGGCGGCCTCGCACCGGACGGTGGCTTGTATCTGCCGGAAACTTATCCGCAAGTGACGCGCGCGGAGTTAGATGCTTGGCGAAATCTGTCTTACGCCGATTTGGCGTTCGCAGTGCTGTCCAAGTTTGCGACTGACATTCCGGCTGCTGATCTCAAGGCAATCGTGACTAAGACTTACACCGCCGAGGTGTACTGCAATGGTCGCGCGGATAGCGATGCTGCGGACATTACGCCGTTGCGTACGCTAGAGCCTGGCGTGCATATCCTAGAGTTATCCAACGGCCCTACGTTGGCTTTCAAAGACATGGCGATGCAATTGTTGGGCAATCTGTTCGAATATGCCTTAGCCAAGCAGCATGAGGAATTAAATATTCTCGGTGCGACTTCTGGCGACACGGGTTCGGCGGCGGAATATGCGATGCGTGGCAAGCGCGGCATTCGTGTGTTCATGCTTTCTCCTAACGGCAAAATGTCCGGCTTTCAGCGCGCGCAAATGTATTCGTTGCAAGACCCCAATATCTTCAACATTGCGATTAATGGCTTCTTCGATGATGCGCAGGACTTGGTTAAAGCTGTGTCCAACGATCACGCTTACAAGGCTGCGCACAAAATTGGTACGGTCAACTCTATCAACTGGGGACGTGTGTCCGCGCAGATTGTCTATTACTTCAAAGGCTATTTCGCGGCGACTCAATCGAACGATGAGCAAGTCGCGTTCTCCGTGCCTTCCGGTAACTTCGGCAACATCTGCGCGGGTCATATCGCACGCATGATGGGCTTGCCGATTGGACAGTTGATTTTGGCGACGAATGAGAACGATGTGCTGGATGAATTTTTCACCACCGGCGCGTACCAGCCACGCAACACGGCACACACTTACGAGACTAGCAGTCCGTCGATGGATATTTCAAAAGCCTCTAACTTCGAGCGTTTCGTGTTCGATTTAGTCGGACGCGACGGCGCGAAAGTGCGTGAGTTTTGGGGTGCAGTGGACAAGGGCGGATCGTTCGACATCAAGTCCACGCCGTATTGGGATGCGTTGTCGAAATTTCATTTTGCATCGGGAAAAAGCAGCCATTACGATCGCCTCAAAACGATACGCGGCGTGTGGGAAGAATATGGCGTGATGGTCGATCCGCACACCGCCGATGGCATCAAAGTTGGCATGGAACAACGTCGTCCGAATCTGCCACTGATCTGCCTAGAAACCGCGCTGCCTGCCAAGTTTGAAGAGACTATCGTCGAAGCGCTGGGTCGTTTGCCAGAGCGCCCCTTGGCGATGGAAGGCATAGAAAAATTGCCGCAACGTTGTGTAGAGATGGATGCGGACTTGGTCAAACTTAAGGCTTTTATCACTTCACATGTGTGATTGTCACGGCCCGTGCTCGGGCCTGATGTAAGGATATGAATAACCTCATCCTACTCATTCTTTGCTTCATCGCTGGTGTACTGTTGCATCGCTATAAACGCATGCCAGTCAATACTCCCGCAGTATTGAATAGCTTCATCTTACACATCTCCTTGCCTGCACTGACCCTGCTTTATGTGCATGATTTGCACATGAGTGGCGATGTCGTACTGATGGCGGCGATGGCCTGGATATACTTCGCCATGTCGGTGGCCTTCTTCTGGTGGGTGGGACGGTGGATGGCTTTACCCCGTCCGACTGTGGGTGCCTTGATGTTGACTGGTGGTCTGGGGAATACCTCTTTCGTGGGGCTACCGTTGATAGAGGCGTATTACGGGCACGAGGGCTTGGCTACCGGCATCATCGTCGATCAGTTGGGTTCCTTCCTAGTGCTCTCGACCTTAGGGATCACGGTAGCGGGCATCTACTCTACTGGCCGTCCCAGCATCAAAGAGATGGCCATGCGAGTGTTGCGTTTCCCACCATTCTTTGCGTTGGTCATCGCGCTGTGTCTGATTCCGACGACCTATCCTGATTGGTTTTCTATCATCCTCAAACGTATGGGAGACACACTCGCGCCCTTAGCCTTGCTGTCGGTCGGTTTCCAGTTGCGTCTTGGTCACCTCGCTGGTAATGGCAAGAAACTCGCAGTAGGTTTGGGCTTCAAACTTATCCTTGCACCGCTGTTGATGTTCTTACTTTATGTGCCCTTGTTAGGTGCGCATGGTCAAGCGATACAAATCACGCTGTTTGAAGCTGCCATGCCGCCCATGATTACCGCCGCCATCATCGCGACCGAGCATGATCTCGACCCACCTTTCGCCACGCTGATGGTGGCGGTCGGTCTAATCATCTCCTTCGTGACCCTTACTGCATGGTGGTGGCTGATGCGCGGGGTTTGAAAGATAGTCACTTTGTCCTATAACCTGTCTTAGAGGCTTCTCAATATTTTCTTCGCGGCAACCTTAAGGATTCTGAAGGAGACGTAACTCTCCACCGGCCACTTTAATTGAGAACTCATCCTTGGCGTGACACGCTTACCGTTACGGTCATTCCTCGATAGGCACCCTCTGGGCCGTCCCAACTACCTGAGATCGGCACCGCTTGGCGTGCGTCACGTGCCACCCCTACTCGAATTAATTGCGTCCCGCCCAGCAGGTTGTTGGTCGGATCAAAGGGTACCCAGCCGGCACCGGGTAGATACGCGTGCAGCCATGCATGCGTTGAGCCGGCCCCCAGCGTCGGTCTACCATCGGCAGAACCTTGATCAAGTGCAGAATCGTACAGGTAACCTGAAACAAACCGAGTTGCTATTCCTAGGTTTCGTGCCGCCTCCATCATGAGAACTGCAAAGTCTCGACAGCTGCCGGATCCGAGATTTAGCGTTTCCACAGGCGACTGCGTTCCTTCATCAAAGCGAGTTACGTAGGTGAAGTGGTCGCGAATAAACTGATTTATTTGAACAAGTACGTTGCGGGTGTAGGTCGGCCCATCCTTGCTAAGGAATTGGCGAGCCCAATTTGAAAGCGCACCGTCTGGGTCATCATAGTGAGGGCGCATGAAAGGCTCCAAATCAATCCGCTCATCCACTGAGTAGGCAAATGGAAAGAGTTCTGCCGACGGTAACAGAGGCAATTCAAGGTTTTGGCTATGCGCATGTTCAATTGTGAAAGAGCAAACGATCTTTAGCTGCGTTGCCTCGCTCCTTGGTTTAACTAGTGCAATCGAGTTCGAGTAGGTATCCTGGATTAATAGAATATCCGCCTCAGGACTGACCACAAGATCCGTCGCTAAAACGCGCAGGTCATGGCTGTCGCGAGGCCGAAACATCACCCGATGCTCACCAAATTTAACGGGTGAATAATAATCATAACTGGTTGTATGAACGATTGAATAAGTTACTGACATGGAGGTGTTTTCGGTTGGGTCATTGGGTTTGCAAGCAAAAATCCAAAAAGGAGTAGGGGCGAACTCATTTCGTCATTAACTTGTTTCATAAGACCTGCTGTTCTGGTCACGCGGTCTTATAATATGCGCTGGAGTTCGGCAGGTGTAGGCCGGCGAACCATCAATCATCGTAGCATGAATAATTCGCCCCTAGTCTCTTCGGTTTTTAGATTTCCCCCCGATTTCGTTCGACTGAATTGCCTTACCGTCTTGCAATGATGAACAGGGATAAATCAGTGCTGGAAAGTGTTATAGATTTTCGATAGAAAATTGATTGCAGCCGTGCGCGGGGAGGCACACGTAAAAAACCACCCGTCATAAGACGGGTGGTTTTTTTCAGGGTCTAGTGTGAAATCAGGACGCCAGTACTTTATGCGCCGCTGCGACTGCAACACCGCGTTGTATAGGTGCGTTCATGCGGCCCAGCACATCGTCCAGTGCGCCCAAACAGATGAGAATGTTGCTCGCATTGCTGGCATGTCCCATCAGGCCGAAGCGCCATACCTTGCCTGCCATCACACCTAGACCTGCACCGATTTCGAGTTGATAGTCGTTGAGCAGTGCGTTGCGCACAGCCGCATCGTCTACACCTGCGGGGATGGAGATAGCGTTCAATTGCGGCAGACGTTCGGCTTCAGGCACGATGAACTGCAAGCCCATTGCCTCGAAGCCTGCGCGCAGTGCGAGGTGGTTTTTCTTGTGGCGTGCCCAAGAATTTTCTAGCCCCTCTTCCTGCAGGATCACCAGTGATTCATGCAAGCCGTACAGACCGTTGACCGGTGCAGTGTGGTGATAGGCACGCTTGGTGGCGCCGCCCCAGTAAGCCATCACCAGATTCAAGTCTAGGAACCAACTTTGCACCTTGGTCTTGCGGTTTCTGACTTTATCCAAGGCGCGTTCACTGAAGCTGATAGGTGACAGGCCGGGTGCGCAGGACAGGCATTTCTGTGTGCCGGAATAGATTGCATCGATGTTCCATTCATCGACACGTACAGGCACACCGGCCACCGAGGTTACGGCATCGACGATGGTCAGGCAGTTGTATTTGTGAGCAATAGCGACCAGCGTTTTGGCATCAGACAACGCGCCGGTAGATGTTTCGGCATGAACGAAGGCGACCAACTTGGCATCAGCATTGGCTTTGAGTGCGTCTTCCAATTTTTGCGGATCGACCGCGCGACCCCAGTCGTCTTGCACCATTACAGCGATACCACCGGCACGTTCCACGTTCTCTTTCATGCGCCCACCGAACACTCCGTTCTGGCACACGATGACTTTATCGCCGGGCTCGACCAGATTGACGAAGCAGGCTTCCATGCCTGCTGAGCCGGGTGCGGAGACTGGCATGGTCAGATCGTTCTTGGTCTGGAACGCGTACTTCAGCAACTCTTTCACTTCATCCATCATGCCGACGAAGAGCGGGTCTAAGTGTCCGAGCGTGGGGCGTGCCATCGCCGCCAATACACGTGGACTGACGTCGGAAGGTCCGGGACCCATCAAGATGCGTTGTGGTGGGTAGAAAGATTTGATTGCCATGCTTCATTCTCCTTAGTGGTTAGTATTTAAAACAGTCGTAAGTCGTAAGTCGTTAGTTGCTTGTGTGCTCACTTATCCAACAGCTCTATCCAGTGCTGTACGGGGACACCACTGGCACTGGCCAAATGCATCTGGCAACCGATGTTTGCGGTGGCGATGAGTTCGGGGCGACCTGCGTTGAGCGCACTCAATTTGTTGTTCAGCAGCTGCTCGGACAACTCAGGTTGAGTGAGCGTGTATGTGCCTGCCGCACCGCAACACAGATGGCTGTCAGTCACTGGGGTGAGTTCATAGCCGCACGCGGCGAGCAGGTTCTCCACTACGCCACTCAGTTTCTGTCCGTGTTGCAAGGTGCATGAGGAATGGTAGGCGACACGTACGCCATGACCTACATGGGATAGCGCACTGAGATCCTCGTGCTGTAGTACTTCGCTCAAGTCCATCGTTAAGGCGCTGACACGCGCCGCTTTGACTGCGTAATCGGGATCGTCACGTAGTGCTGCGCCATACTCCTTGACCATCAAGCCGCAGCCGCTGGCGGTCATCACGATGGCTTCCACGCCATCTTCAAGTAAGGGCCACCATGCATCTATATTGCGGCGCATTTTGTTGCGTGCAGCTTTTGCATCGGCAAGATGTTGGTCCAGTGCGCCACAGCATCCTGCCTCGGGCGCGGCGAGCAGGCTGATGCCCAATCTGTCTAGGACACGTGCGGTTGCCGCATTGGTGTCGGGCGCAGTGAGAGGTTGTATGCAACCTTCCAATACCAGCATGCGCCGGGCATGGCGTGTGCTCGGACGCGGGCTGGCAATACGGCGTTCAGGTAATTTTTTGCGTAAGCGACTAGGTAATAATGGCTTGCACCAGCGCATTAGCGTAAGCACCAGCGCGATTCGATCGGTATAAGGCAGCACCATGCGCATCGCTTTGCGCATCAATCGATAGCCCAGCGGACGGGGTGCGCGCTCTTCTACGATCTCGCGACCGATGTCTATCAGTCTGCCGTACTGCACGCCCGAGGGGCAAGTAGTCTCGCAGGCGCGACAGGTCAGGCAGCGATCCAGATGGATGCGAGTTTTGTCGCTGGCATGGCCACTCTCCAGCATGTCTTTGATGAGATAGATGCGCCCGCGCGGACCATCTAGTTCGGAGCCTAGTATCTGGTAGGTGGGGCAGGTGGCGGTGCAGAAGCCACAATGCACACAGGAACGCAGGATTGCGTTGGCCTCAGCGATCTGGGGTGATTCAAGTTGATTCGGGGTGAGTGTGGTTTGCATGTTTAGCCGTAGAGATGACTGCGGTTGAACAAGAGATGTGGGTCGAAACTGGCGCGCAGACGTTGATGCAAAGCTAGCATCGCATCGGGCAACGGATGCAAGCGCGGCAAGCTGTTGTGCTGGGTGCGAAATACGGTGACATGCCCGCCGGCCAGTTCGACCTGATGACGGATGGTGTCGTAATCTTCGTCGCTATACAGCCAGCGCTGTGAACCGCCCCAGTCCAGCAACCATGAGCCCTTGATGGCCAGTGGTGGTGTGGCCGGTCTGACCATGATGCGATACAGCGTGCTGCGATGTTGGAAATAGGGCAGATGGTGCTCGCGCAGCTTGTGCCAGAAAGTATCTTCGTTATCCAACACGACGCCGGCGATTTTTCCTCTGGCCTCTTTGACGGCTTGCACGCTGCCGGAGATACGCACATGACAATGTTCACCGTCATAACAGGCGGCATCGACAGGATAGGGTTTGACCAACAGCTCGGACATACGCGCGATGGCTTCGCGTTCGTCGCACTCCAATGAGACGGTGAGACTGGACGCGGGGCGAGGCAACACTTTGAGACTGATCTCCAGCAGCACGCCCAACGTACCATAAGCGCCTACCATCAAACGCGACACATCGTAACCGGCGACGTTCTTCATCACTTGACCACCGAATTGCAGGATCTCACCGCGACCATTGAGGAGCTTGCAGCCCAACACGAAGTCGCGCGCCGCACCGCTGTGTGGACGACGTGGGCCTGATAAGGCGCAAGCGATAGTGCCTCCCAGCGTCGCATCCTCGCCAAAATGCGGCGGCTCGAAGGCCAGCATCTGTCCGTGTTCCGTGAGTGCAGCTTCAATCTCACGCAAAGGTGTGCCGCTGCGCGCGGTGAGTACCAGCTCGCAAGGGTCGTAGGCGACGATGCCACGATGCTGGGATATTTCCAGACGCTGCACTTGGTCGGGTGGCGGACATAAAAAAGCTTTGCTGCCGTTACCGCAGATGCGTAACGGAGTGTTTCTTAGTCTTGCTTGGTCGACTTGTTGTTGTAATTGTAGGCTCAGGTCGCTCATCAGAATCGCTCCAATTCTGGGTGCGGGATCAGGCCGTGATGCACATGCATCGCGCCCAGTTCTGCACAGCGATGTAGCGTGGGTACGGCTTTGCCGGGATTGAGCAGACCACTGCCATCGAAGGCGGCCTTGACGGCGTGGAACTGTTGTAATTCGGCGGTCTCGAACTGCACGCACATGGTATCTATCTTTTCCATGCCCACGCCATGTTCACCAGTGATAGTGCCGCCGACTGCCACACATAGCGTGAGAATCTTGCGACCGAACGCTTCGGTACGTTCCAACTCACCCGCTTGGTTTGCATCGAACAAGATCAAGGGGTGCAGATTGCCGTCACCGGCATGGAACACATTCGCGACAGGCAGACCATATTCTTTGGACCACGCATTGATCTGCTGCAACACACGCGGCAACTCGCGGCGTGGGATGGTGCCATCCATGCAGTAGTAGTCGGGTGAGATGCGGCCCACGGCGGGGAAGGCAGACTTCCGACCCTTCCAGAACAATTGGCGCTCGGCTTCATCGACAGCGGTGCGGACCTCGGTCGCGCCGCTCACACGTAACACCTCGCGCACCGCCATGATGTGTTCAGAGACTTCGGCATTGGTACCGTCCAACTCGCACAGCAAAATCGCTTCGGCATCGCGTGGATAGCCCGCATGCGCGAAATCCTCTGCGGCTTGAATGGCGAGTCTGTCCATCATCTCCAGTCCTGCGGGAATGATGCCCGCCGAGATGATGGCGCCGACCGCCGCACCCGCTTTGACCAAATCGTCGAAGGCAGCCAGCACTACTTGGGCGCGCTCTGGTTTTGGCAGCAACTTCACTGTCACTTCGACGATCACGCCCAGCAAGCCTTCCGAGCCAGTGATCAAGGCCAGCAAATCGTAGCCGGGTGAGTCTAGATTCGGTGAGCCCAAGGTGAGTAACTCGCCTTCCATGGTGACAATCTTGACCTGCAGGATGTTGTGTACCGTCAGTCCATATTTGAGGCAATGCACGCCGCCGGAATTCTCGGCGACGTTGCCGCCTATGCTGCAGGCAATCTGCGAGGAGGGGTCGGGGGCGTAATATAAGCCGTGTTCGGTGACAGCTTGGGAAATAGCTAGATTGCGCACACCGGGTTGCACTCTGGCTTGCGCATTGTGTAGGTCGATTTCTAGGATGTGATTGAATTTAGCTAAGCTCAGCAACACGCCATCAGCATGAGGCAATGCACCTCCGGATAGTCCTGTCCCTGCACCGCGTGCTACGACAGGTATGGTCAACTCTTTGCATAGGCGCAAGATTGTCTGCACCTGCGTGATGGTCTCGGGTAGGACCACCACCATGGGTAATTGGCGATAGACCGATAGCCCATCGCACTCGAATGGGCGTACGTCCTCTTCGTCATCCAACACGGATTCCGAAGGCAAAATATCCCGCAGAGCACTGAGTAGTGCGGTTTGATTCTGGCTACGATGCTTCAAGGAGAACTCCAAGGAGGGGCACGCGAGAAGGCATATTAAATTACTCGGGTATAATTGCCTATCTTTTTGCTGAACCATTTTAAGTTATTTAAATCTCTATGATTGACGAGGAGTGACATAAGAATTTTGCCGAATCCGTCAGATGAATAGAGGTGCGCCGTTTATAATTAAACGGTACAGGTACTTGGAGAGCATTAATGTCCGTATGGAATGAAAGATATAGCGGTGATGAGTATCATTTTGGTACGGCACCGAATGCATTTTTGACCACCCAGCGTGAGCAGCTCACACTCGGTATGCGTTGCTTGGCATTGGCGGATGGCGAAGGTCGCAACGGTGTGTGGTTAGCAGAGCAGGGTTTGGATGTGTTATCGGTGGACTCATCTACTGTGGCGCTCGATAAAGCCAAGAAATTGGCCCAGCAACGTGGGGTGCAGATGCGCTTTGAGTTGGCTGATTTAATGTCTATGGATTGGGAGCGGCAATACGATGTGGTGGTCGGTATCTTTATTCAATTCTCGCCGCCGGGTGAGCGCGAGTTAGTCTTTGCCAACATCAAACGCTGTTTGAAGCCAGGCGGACTGTTGCTGCTGCAAGGCTATACGCCGCGTCAATTGGAATACAAGACAGGCGGACCCTCACAGGCTGAGAATCTTTATACCGAGGCCTACCTACGTGAGACATTTGCAGATATGGAGGTCATCCATTTGCGTGAGCATGACAGCGTGATTGAAGAGGGCAAAGGGCATCGCGGCATGTCTGCATTGATGGATTTAGTGGCGCGTAAGCGCTGAGATACGCTCGTATAGTACAATGCATTTTGCAAGCCCAAGGTGAGCCTTAATGGAAATGCTGTAAGGTATTCGCCCAGTATAGAGCGGGAATATGCAAACTTTTTGATAGCCATATGATTAATTACGTAGTGTTTGAAATGGGAGGGTCTACCCATGATTGAAGAAGATATCCGCAAGCTTTTGGCAGTCTCGCCTTTGTTTCGGCACATGCAGGAAAATCTGGTCAGTGAGAAGTTATCGCCTCTGGAGATGATATCCATCAGCGAGGGTGAGACTCTACTGATTGCCGGGCACCGCAATGCGACTATCTACATCATCATGTCTGGACGTTTGAAGGTACAGTCTGGGGCCGGTGATCAAGAGCCTATAGCTTTGTTAGGTGAAGGCGAATGTGTGGGCGAGTTGTCTATTTTGGGCGATACAGTTGTCTCTGCTTATGTCATCGCAGCTACTGATTGCGTGCTGTTGCCTATAGATCAATCGATCTTGTGGAATCTGATCGACACTTCACATCAAGCGGCGCGCAATATGCTCAACATCCTTTCGGAGCGTGTGCGTTATGCCGACAAAGTAATCGCTGAAAATCTGGAACGCAATCATGGTTATGTGACCACGCCTATCATTGATGATCTCACTGGCTTATTTAACCGCGATTGGATGATGAAACGTTTCGAACGTCATTTGTGCAGAGCACTTGTAGATAAGCGGCCCTGTTGTCTGATGCAATTGGAATTTGATGATTACGATGGCTACCTATCAATCTACGGCGAACTTGCTGGTGATCAGGCCATGCGTGATCTAGCCCAGCATGTGCTGTTGGGGCTGCGCCCTGCTGATCAAGCCGGACGTGGGAATCGGAGGCGACTAAGCGTATTCATGCCTAACACCAATATCGAGGAAGCTTGTATCGCTGCTCAACGATTAAGCCAGATGGTGAGCCGCTCGGAAGTGGTGTTACCCAGCGGTGATGCACTACCCGCTTTGACTATCTCTATGGGTATGAGTCAGGTGCGTCAGGAAGATCACCTCGAAGATATGTTTGAACGCGCCACTTCTGCACTTGCGCTGGCCAAGAAGAGCGGTGGCCAGTGCTACAAGATTGTTGAGTAAAATTTTAGACTGTTTAGCTGTGACTGCGTGCCCAACGCACGATACCGTTCACGTCCATTGCGCCCGCCTGACGGGCGATTTCTTTACCC
This sequence comes from Burkholderiales bacterium, assembly GCA_038327315.1. GTDB lineage: Bacteria > Pseudomonadota > Gammaproteobacteria > Burkholderiales > Gallionellaceae > Gallionella. Next base: position 22,603 of record JBBQKX010000025.1, read on the forward strand.
CCTTTGAATAAGGCCAGTGTTGGGATGCTGCGGATGTTGTACTGAGTAGCCAGTTGCTGAGCTTGCTCGGTGTCTAGCTTGGCTAGGCGCATCTGTGGTTCTAGTTGTTGTGCCGCCTGCACGAAAGCCGGCGCCATCATGCGACAAGGTCCGCACCAAGGCGCCCAAAAATCTACCAGCACAGGAATGTCATTGCGCGAGATGTGCTGCGCAAAATTGCCCTGATTCAACTCTACCGGATGTGCGTCGAACAAGGTCTGCTTGCACTTGCCGCAAGTTGGATGTTCGCTCAGTTTTTCAGTGGGGACGCGGTTCACCGCATCGCAATGCGGGCAGACGATATGGGATGAGTCGCTCATGATGACCTCTGATGATTAGGAATTACTAATATGCGGTTAGGTCTGGATATTTCAAGAGGGCCATTGAAAAAACGACCTTGAGTGCCTAATCGACTAGTCGCATTGATAAGTCCATTGCGATGACATCTTTGGTCAGTGCGCCTATAGATATTCGATCCACACCTGTTTCGGCGACTTCGCGCAGCGAGCTGAGTGTGATGCCACCCGAGGCTTCTAGCTCGGCACGCTTTGCGTTTTGGGCGACCGCTGCAACTAAGTTATCCACATCGAAGTTGTCGAGCAATATGAGTTTGGCACCCGCATCTAAAGCCTCTTCCATCTCAGATAGATTTTCCACTTCGATTTGCACCGTCACACCGGGCTTGGCCAGCTTAAAGGCTTGTTGCAACACGGGTGCGATGCCGCCCGCCGCCGCGATGTGGTTCTCTTTGATCAGGATGCCGTCGAACAAGCCCACGCGCTGGTTATGTCCGCCGCCCACACGTACCGCATATTTCTGTGCCTGACGAAGCCCAGGCAGGGTCTTGCGGGTATCCATGATCTTCACTGGCAGGCCAGCCACCACATCGACATAGCGTCGGGTGAGCGTGGCCGTCGCGGATAGTGTCTGTAATAAGTTCAGCGCGCTGCGCTCGGCGGTCAGCAGGGCACGCGAGGAGCCAGTCACTTCACACAGGGTCTGTCCCGGCTTGAGAGTGTCGCCGTCCTTGGCTGACCATACGATGATGCAGTTTGGGTCGACCTGTTTAAAGCAGGCATCAAACCAAGCTGTGCCACACAGCACGCCGCTCTGGCGCGTGATGATGCGTGCATGAGCGGCCTGCCCTTCAGGCAAAAGTTGTGCGGTTAGGTCGCTGTCTGCGCCGTCTTCTACAAGTGAACGAGTGACGTTGGCCAAGATGTCCGAGTGATTCATAGCTATCTCCATAATGAGGGTCGGAGTATAAGTGAAGCGATGCGGTCTTGAAATTCTTACGCAGCCCCCCATTTAGGGTGCATACAAGAAACTTTTTAGGAGAACTCCATGCGTTTTGATAAGTTCACGACCAAGTTGCAACAAGCACTGTCCGAAGCTCAGAGTCTGGCCGTCGGAGCAGATAACCAATTCATTGAGCCGCAGCATCTATTGCTGGCCTTGCTCAACGATGCCGACAGTGGCACGGGCTCTTTGCTGGCGCGCGCCGGCGGCAATACCAATGCGCTGAAGAATTCCTTGAATGATGCCGTGTCGCGTCTGCCCAAAGTAGAAGGTCACGGTGGCGAAGTGATGGCTGGACGTGATCTGGGCAATCTGCTCAATCTTACTGACAAGGAAGCGCAGAAGCGCGGCGATCAGTTCATCGCTAGTGAACTGTTCCTGCTCGCGCTGACCAATGACAAGGGCGAGACCGGACGTTTGCTCAAGCAACATGGTGTATCGCGTGCGCCACTGGAGCAGGCCATCGATGCAGTGCGAGGCGGCGAGTCGGTCGGTACACAAGAAGCCGAAGGTCAGCGCGAAGCCTTGAAGAAATACACGGTCGATCTGACTGAGCGCGCCCGTTTGGGCAAGCTCGATCCTGTCATCGGCCGCGATGACGAGATACGCCGTGCAATCCAAGTGCTGCAACGCCGCACTAAGAATAACCCCGTGTTGATCGGTGAGCCGGGTGTGGGTAAAACCGCTATCGTCGAGGGTTTGGCTCAGCGCATCGTCAATGGCGAAGTGCCTGACTCGCTGAAAGGTAAGCGCGTGCTGTCGCTGGACATGGCGATGCTGATCGCGGGTGCCAAGTATCGTGGCGAATTTGAAGAGCGTCTGAAATCT
>JBBQKX010000026.1:0-23770 GCA_038327315.1 Burkholderiales bacterium
TACAAACTTCTTCCCGTGCTGTTCATACGAATAGGAAGGACTTTATGACAGATACACTTAAAGTAGCACTAATCGGTTACGGATATGCAGGTAGTAAACTGCATGCGCCATTGATTAAAAGTGTAGGAGAACTCAAGCTGGTCGGTATCTATTCCAATAGCGCCGAAAAAGTCTGGGCAGACCTCCCCGACGTCACTGTCAGCGCCCGCATGGACAATCTACTCGAACAAACAAATGCCGATTTGGTGGTCATCGCCACCCCCAATGTCACACACTTTCCACTCGCCAAAGAAGCCCTGCTGGCTGGCAAACATGTTGTAGTCGACAAGCCCTTCACGCTGGATACCGCACAAGCACGTGAACTGACAGCGCTAGCGAAAAAGCGCGGCCTATTCTTATCGATATTTCAAAATCGCCGCTGGGATGCGGATTTCCTCAGCGTACGCGAGGTCATCAGTGCCGACAAATTGGGAGAGTTACATAGTTTCGAATCGCGCTTCGAGCGCTATCGCCCCGTGGTTAGATCTCGCTGGCGTGAACAAGCTGGTGACGGCAGCGGCTTGTGGTACGACTTAGGGCCCCATTTGCTCGATCAAGTGCTACAACTATTCGGACCACCACTCGCAATCCATGCCGACTTCACCATGCAGCGTCAACGGGCTGAAGCGATAGATTATTTTCATGTCTTGCTGCGCTATTCCAAGTTGCGCGTCATCCTGCATGCCAGCATGCTCTCAGCCAATGAAAGACCACGCTTTGTACTGTCTGGACAAAAAGGTAGTTACACCAAGTTCGGCACCGACTTGCAAGAGGATGCTTTGAAGCTAGGTAAAAAACCGGGAAATAAAAACTGGGGAGTAGACCCGTTAGATGGGACGTTGCATCTGGACACGCCCTTGGGATTGCAGAGCCACAGCGTACCAAATGCTCGCGGTGACTATCGTCTCTATTACCAAGGCGTGTGTGATGCCATCTTGCGCGGCGCACCTAATCCTGTGCCACCTGAAGACGCAGTGCTGGGTATGCAGTTACTGGAATTGGCGGAACTCAGTGCCACACTCCGTTCCGAACAAGTGCTGGGGGCAACACTTTAAGTACCGCCCATCAAGCTTCGATGCTCCACCCTTGCTGTACTTTATAATAATTTTTTGCCTGCTAGTAACTCATAACACCTTAGCAGCAATATCTGCCACCATCGCACCGATGAGATCGGTATCGCTATCGGGTGCGAGCGCAGTAGCATCGCCCATCTGCCCAGTCATATCCAACTGCATCACGGCGCCTGACTTCTGAAGTTTCGATTCCCCACCGCAGACGCGACAATAGACATGCGCACCATCTCGTTGTGCCCTGCGCACGACCACAGGCGCAGTGCATGAAGGGCATGGCAGCAAAGGTATACCTGCCTCGCTGTGTCCGACGATATGCGCGACCTCTTGCTCACTATCTAACGCAAGGAAATGCTTGCCCAAACGAAGATCGAACTGACTACCGAGCTCACCCGAGATGATGCTATGGGCCTTAGCGATAGGCATGCCTTTGCGGTAAGCACGAGTGCTAGTCATCGCATCGAATGCATCGGCAATACTCACTATACGCGCCACCTCAGGGATGACCTCTCCTGCGATGCCATGCGGATAGCCCAAGCCATCTGGGCGCTCGTGATGCGCCACCACCGCATCCATCGCCAATGCGGCAAGCGGATGGCTGGATAGCAACCGCGCCCCCACCATGGGATGCGTCTTTATCACGCCGAACTCTACCTCACTCAAACGCTCAGGCTTATTTAGAATGGCATCAGGCACACCAACCTTGCCCAAGTCATGTAAGAAACCGCCAACTTCGCACAAAGCGATATCGCGCTCCGATAGACCAGCCTGTTGCGCGATCAGTTTCGAGAACTGCCCCACCCGCCACAAATGCCCGCCGGTATACGGATCACGCGCTTCAACAATCATCGCAAGGCCAAGCAAAGTGTTCAGCAATGATGCTTTATCTTGCATATCAACTCCCAGGTTATTGATCCCGTCACTTAAGATTCACGACGCGGATAGATATGCATTGGTCGTTGGGGATGCAGATTCCTTACATCAGCTAAATGGAAAATTCCGCTTCGGCTGCGACCACCGAAGTGATGTTAGGTGTGCCAGAGTACAGACAGTCGCCTGTCTTATCCTCAATCTACACTCAATGCCACTGGAGGCCCTTCCACTTGACTCACAATTTTCATGCACTCGGCATTCCAACCGCGTTCTATGAAAAAGCACTTGATGGGCGAACCAAATATTCACATTGGTAAATGTCCGGTCTTGACTAGAATCGTGCAGCCCTCTTGGCTGAACGGTTGGTGTTGGCTTAAGTGCGGGCTGCGTATCCATGTGCCTTGCGGATAGCGTCCATGCTCATCCTCGAAAACCCCGTCGATCACCAGTATTTCTTCTCCACCGTAGTGCCGATGAGCACTGAAGTAAGTTTCTGGCGACCAGCGAACCAAAGCAGTATGTTGGGTTTCAAAACTCGACAGCGGCATTACCGAAAGTCCAGGCACAAGACCAGGGAGCCAGTTAGTATTGAGTGTATCTACAACTACGCTTTGACGATCTCGCGAGTCCATGTGGCGGACCTTGACGAATAAAATGCAGCCCTCTTTAGATCGTGGCGCATGCTTTGATCCGGGTGCATTCTTAAGGTATGTACCTGGGCCATAGTCACCGCGTTCATCACTGAAAACACCTTCTAGCACGAAAACCTCTTCGCCAAAATCGTGCACGTGGGTGGGAAATGTTGCATCAGGTGCGTAGCGCACGATTGATGTGGCGCGTGCTACTTCCGCCCCATCCCGCTCAAGCATTCTTCGTTCAACGCCACTTGATGGACTAGGAGACCAAGGTAGATTGCGTGGTTGGATGACAATCCGCCGGGAAAAATCTGAATTAATAATCATGGCTTCGGCTATGTTGGTGATTCGCTTTCGGTCCACTCAACCACTACCTTAATCAAATCAGATAGCGGTCCAATCAGTTGCACACCCTCATCTTGGCTACGCTGCCTCGCTACGCCCGTACCGCCCGCCCAGATTAATATCTGTTGCGGCAGTGCACGCCTTAACTGTTGCAGACCATCTTTGACTTGCAAGGGTGTCATTACCGCGCTGAATGATAGTGCCACGACATCAACTTGATGTGCGATCGCAGCAGCCACGATTTCATTGATGGGACTCTGTCCCCTGAGCATAGTGCAGCGTGCGCCCTGCAAACTTAGTGTCGCCTCGGCCATCAATAAACCGAGCATATGCTCTTCCCCTGGTAGCGTAGCAAAAAGCACATGGGGGGTTCCGCGGTCATTACGCATCATTTCGATGGCGGATCGCAACACCACGGTCACCTGCTCGCTATACAGATGCTCCTCGAACACTCGTATGTCCCCACGTAACCAATATTCCCCAACCAGGTGACTGAGTGGCGCTACTGTCTTGGACAAATATTCATTCATTCCCTGATCTAGTAGGGCGCGACTTAGCGCAAGTCGCAACTCAGAGGCTTGGTGCCCTTTGATGAGTTGAACATACTTTTGTAGCTCAGGGTGGTCTTCTGGCTGTTGACCAACGGAGTCTTCCAGCAATGCCACTAGCGCTGGGTATGCTTGCCCAACCACCTTTGCAGGCCTCAACCCCATGTCTAGCAAGCGTTTTATTAAACGAAGACGATTGACCTGTTCCTCTGGGTACAGCCGATCTTCGCGCTCATCCCGAACAGGAACGGGAAATCCATAACGGCGCTCCCATACCCTAAGAGTGTCTTTTCCGATGCCCGTCTCCCGCTCGACCGCTCCTATATTTAGCATATTCTCATCCATTAAATTTTATTACGTCCTAGACAAACTTGACATCAGTCGCTCATTTAACCTATTCTCGCACCATAAATTAACTTTTGTCTATGACATCACAATGAATGCAAATCATGAAGGCAAAAAAATCGCCGTAATCGGATCGGGTATTTCTGGTCTAGCGTGCGCATATCGTCTAGGACAGTCTGGGCATAAAGTAACGCTGTTCGAGGCGAATGACTATTTCGGTGGTCACACACACACAGTCGACGTCACGCTCGGTGGTATCACTTATGGAGTCGATACCGGCTTTCTAGTGTTCAATCACCGCACCTATCCAAATTTGGTGCAATTGTTCGAAGAGTTGGCTATCGATACGGTTGCCACGGATATGACGTTTTCAGCCAAAGTGGCACTCGCTGAGCGTACACTCGAGTGGTCTGGAGGCAATTTAGACACCGTCTTTGCACAGCGGAGAAATCTGTTCAATCCGCGATTCATACGTATGTTGAGAGACATCCTACGTTTCAATGAGCAGACGACTCTCTTAGCACATACCCCGCAAATCGAGCAGGCCGATATATCGCTAGGTGAATATCTAAATCGCAACAACTACAGCAACGAGTTCCGCGACTGGTATCTGCTGCCTATGGCTGGTTGCATCTGGTCTTGCCCCACCGAGCAGATGTTGTCATTTCCCCTCACCACGTTCGTTCGCTTCTGCCATAACCACAGCCTGCTCCAGATTAGTGGCAGACCACAATGGCATACCGTCAAAGGCGGGGCGCGTCACTATGTCGACAAACTGCTGCTCGGCATCCCAGATAAACGACTCAATGCTGTAGTGAAGTCAGTCACACGCAACAACAAAAATGGGCAAGTCGAGGTATTTGTCGAAAGCAGCAACAGTTGTGAGTTATTCGATCAGGTTGTACTGGCAGGGCATAGCGACCAATCACTGCAACTGCTTAGTGATCCGTCGCAGGATGAAGCACGTCTACTCGGCGCAATCAAGTACCAGTCGAACCTAGCAGTGCTACACACCGATACCTCCTGTCTGCCGCAGAATAAGCGCACATGGTCTGCGTGGAACTACCAGAGCAGAAACACCAGCGAACCACAGGTATGCGTGCACTACCTGATTAACAAGCTGCAACCATTGCCGTTCAAGGAATCTGTCATCGTCTCACTTAATCCGATTGACCAACCCGACCCGTCGAAAGTGATTTCCACATTTGACTACGCGCATCCCGTGTTCGATAGCGCAGCCATCTCCGCACAACAAAACCTACATTTGCTCCAAGGTTGCAACAACACCTGGTTTGCTGGTGCATGGACAGGATATGGCTTCCACGAAGATGGATTGAAGTCCGGCCTGTTTGTTGCAGAAGCAATTAATCATCTCGGAGGTTGACATGAGCACTACTCAAATATGCTTTGGTAATGTGCATCACAGTCGCTTACGCCCAGTACGCAACCGCTTCAACTACGGCGTATATTTTCTGCGCCTGCCATTGCGCAGCATGGCCACAAGTGGACTTTCGACTCGGCTGCTGTCGCGCAATCGATTCAATCTTTTATCCTTCTACGACCATGATCATGGTGATGGAAAACAGCCATTGCTGGATTGGATAGACACAATTCTCAAGCAGGAGGGAATAAACGATGCCGATGGCGAAGTGTGGCTGCAAACCTTTCCGCGTGTGCTGGGCTATGTATTTAACCCTGTATCGTTCTGGTTTTGCCATCGCCCGGACGGCACATTGCGTGCCGTCCTATGCCAAGTAAGCAATACCTTCAATGAGCGCCATTGTTACCTGCTTGATCAAGGCGGAACTATCGAAAGTGGCAGCAAATTGAGCGCAAAGAAGGTATTCCATGTCTCGCCATTCTGCCAGGTTCAGGGCAGCTATCGATTCCAATTCATTTTCACACCCCGCGAAGATCACGATTACACCTTAGCGCGTATCGATTATCACGATGCTGATGGCGCACTGCTACTCACCAATATCAGTGGGACTTCACAACCATTGAATGACAGCAAGATTGTTCATGCATTACTGCGCTATCCCTTGATGACTTTCATGGTCATCACCCGTATCCATTGGCAGGCACTAAAACTCTGGTTGAAACGTGTGCCTTTCTACCGCAAAGCACCTCTACCTTTAAAGGAGATCAGCAAATGAATACCGAAACTCTGAATGGCAGCTTGAGTAAACTCAACACAGCTACGGGTGAGTTTGATGCGACCAGATATCCTGCAAAAGCCCGTTTTATCTTAGAGTTGCTTGCGAGATTGCAATATGGCGCATTGCACTTAGAGTTACCCGACGGACAGATCGCGCAGTTCGGTGATGACTCGTACCCGGTAACCTTACGTCTGCATGACTGGTCATTGTGCGACGCGGTGCTCAAATCAGGCGACATCGGTTTTGCCGAAACGTTTATCGATGGACGCTGGAGCACAGATAATCTAACGGGGCTGATTGCTCTATTCATCCGCAATCGTCATGCGGTCGAATCACTTATTTACGGCAAATGGTGGGGCAATCTGCTGTACCGCATACGTCATCTGTTCAACCGCAACAGCCGCAGCGGCAGTCGCAAAAACATCCACGCACACTATGACATCGGCAATGACTTCTACCGTTTATGGCTAGATCCCTCAATGACTTATTCCAGCGCGGTATTCAGCAACGGAAATATGGATAGTCTGCAAGATGGTCAGGTCGCCAAATATCGACGCATTCTCAAGCAACTCAACATCAGCTCAGGTGCAAAAGTCCTAGAAATCGGCTGCGGTTGGGGTGGGTTTGCCGAAGTTGCTGCCCGAGAAGGTGGCGCACACGTATGTGGTCTCACGTTATCGACCGAGCAGCTGCAATTCGCCCAACAACGTCTAGCCGCTGCGGGTGTTGCCGAACAGGCCGATTTAAAGTTGATGGACTACCGCGACAGCGATGGTCAGTACGACGCCATCGCTTCCATCGAGATGTTTGAAGCTGTCGGGGAGACTTACTGGCCAACTTACTTTGAGTGCGTGGCGCGCAACCTGAAGCCGAATGGACGTGCATGCATACAGACTATCGTCATCGCAGATGAACTGTTCGATCGTTACCGCAAAGGCACCGACTTCATCCAGCAATACATCTTCCCTGGCGGCATGTTGCCCTCTCCACAAGCGTTCCGCGCCCAAGCGGCGAAACACGGATTGCGTGTAGTGGATGAATTTAAATTTGGCTTGGATTACGCCCGCACGCTGGTTGAGTGGCGCGATGCCTTCAAGCAGCAGTTATCAAAAGTGCGAGCGCAAGGCTTCGATGATGAGTTCCTGCGCACTTGGGAATTCTATTTATGTTACTGCGAAGCAGGATTCCGCGCGGATAGCATCAACGTGATGCAATTCACGCTGGAAAAATAGTGCGTATGTCACGCGTACTCTTATTTGTTGCGCTATGCATAACCTTGGGGGTGGCTCAAGCTAGCAGCATTCCCGCGCACATCCAGACAGAGCTGCCTAACGCACAGTTGCAGGGACAGGGGAATTTTCGCTGGTTCGGGCTAAAAATCTATGCAGCGACACTATGGGTGGACAAAGCCAGTTTCAATACCAATGTGCCCACTTCCAGCAAGTTCATACTCGACCTCAACTATGCGCGCGACTTGTATGGCGAACGCATCGCCGAGTCCAGCATAGACGAGATACGCAAACTCGGTCTAGGGAGTAAGACGCAACATGTCGTCTGGCTGAGCAAGATGAAATCACTATTTCCGGATGTGCATGAAGGTACACATATCAGCGGCGTCTACCTGCCAAATCAAGGTGCAAGGTTCTATCTCGACGGCAAGCTGCTCGGCGAAATCGACGACCCTGAATTCGCCCGTGCATTTTTCGCCATCTGGCTCGATGAGCGCACCAGCGCAACCAAACTGCGCAAGCAGTTACTCGCGCCCAACTCATGAGAACCTTCTCGTACAAGGCATTGTTCAGCTACGGCCTATTTGGCTTGCCGCTGGCATTGGTGGCTCTGCCCATCTACGTTTACGTGCCACAGTTTTATACCGAGCGATTTGGTTTATCGCTCACACTCATCGGTAGTGCTCTGCTCATCGCACGCATTCTCGATGCCTTCATCGATCCTGCCATCGGCTTGTGGGTAGACCGACAACGCGGCGGCTATGACCGTTTGATTGCGTGGTCATTGCCTTTGCTGATGGTGGGTTTCATTGCACTGTTTCATCCACCACAGAGCATCAGCACACAACCCTTCTTCTGGTTTCTATCCAGTCTTGTGGTGGTTTATCTTGGCTTCAGTCTCGCTACCATCGCTTATCAAAGCTGGGGGGCGGCCCTCACTCAAGCACAAGCACAGCGCTCGCGCCTCACTGCTGTGCGCGAAGCATGCGGCTTAGTCGGTGTCATCATTGCAGCGGCACTGCCCAGCATCGCCGACCTCAGTTGGCTGTCGTTGGTGTTCATCGTGACATTGCTCGCCGCCGCATTCCTGTTGTTGAGCCATGCTCCGCGACCAGGTGTTACACCACCTTATCCAGTCGGACCAGCCAGTTTGCTCGCTCCATTTCTTCAGTCTCGATTTCGCTGGCTGTTCGCCGTGTTTATGTTGAATGGCATCGCTGCGGCAATCCCAGCCACGCTGTTTCTGTTCTTCGCCAACGACCGTCTTGGCTTGCCACAATACGCAGGCATGTTTCTGCTGCTGTATTTCATTGCAGCGGCAGTGTCTATGCCATTGTGGGTGACGCTCGCCAAGCGTCACGGTGAAAAACGTGCCTGGTTAATTGGCATGTTGATCGCTATCGTTAGCTTCGTATGGGCCTACACCCTGTCTCAGGGTGCTTTCAGTGGCTATGCTCTCATCTGCATACTTTCCGGCATCTCGCTCGGTGCTGATCTGGCGCTGCCGCCAGCCCTGCTCGCCGCCGTCATCGGTCATGCAGGTGACAGCGGTAAGCACGAAGGTTCCTATTTCGGTGTTTGGAACTGGGCGACCAAGATGAACCTAGCTTTGGCCGCCGGTATCTCGCTACCGCTGTTGGAATGGCTGGGTTATCACCCTGGCACAACCGATGCCCAAGGATTGCAGGCACTTGCACTCGGTTATGCCTTACTTCCTTGCGCCTTGAAGTCACTCGCCGCCCTATTGCTATGGCGAGCACCACTGCACGCTATCTAACCCTAAGGAGAAACACCATGAGCTGGCACAACTATCTGTCATCCCTTCTCGGCCTTTGTATGCTTTCGGCCTGCAGTACAACTGATGTCTCGCTTTACGCTCAAGAGAAGCCAACACTCGACATGAAACAGTATTTCAATGGCACCATCGATGCTTGGGGTATGTTCCAAGATCGCAAGGGCGAAGTAATTAAACGCTTCACCGTGGTCATCCAATGCAATTGGCAGGGGGACGTTGGCACGCTAGATGAGGACTTTACATATTCCGATGGCAGCAAACAAAAGCGTGTCTGGACACTGAAGAAACAAGCAAACGGACAATACATCGGCACCGCTCCAGATGTGGTCGGTGTAGCCATCGGCGTCACTTCTGGCAATGCACTGCGCTGGAAGTATGTGCTGGCCTTACCGGTCGGCAATAAAATTTACAACGTCAATTTTGAAGACTGGATGTTCCTGATGGATGACAAGGTGATGTTGAACCGTGCCGAAATGAGTAAGTTCGGATTCAAGCTGGGTGAAGTTACCCTCTCATTCACTAAGCGGCCATGAATCCCAAGATAAAAGAGTGGCGCGGACAGCGCGTTTGGATCATTGGTGCCTCTAGCGGCATCGGTGCGGAAACTGCACGCAAGTTACTTTCATGTGGCGCCAAGTTGGCGCTGTCTGCACGCAACCAAGAGGCCTTGGAAGCCGTGGCCATCAATCATTCTGACGCACTAATCCTACCTTGCGACATCACCGACCATAACAGCGTCATTAGGGCTCGCGACAGTATCCTGACGCAATGGGGCGGCATCGACCTCGTCTTAGTAGTTGCAGGAACTTACAACAAGATGCGTGCTGATGATTTTGATGTCGTCGTCGCGAACAGGATGGTAGATATCAATCTGCGTGGCACATTGAATTGCCTCGATGCCATCCTGCCTACTTTGCTTGCGCAAGGAGAAGGGGGAATTGGCATCGTTGCCTCTGTCGCCGGATTAAGTGGACTGCCGCAAGCGCTGATTTACGGGCCTACCAAAGCAGCACTTATCAATATGTGCGAATCGCTTTATTTAGATCTGAGGCCACGTGGCATCAGTGTGTATCTCATCAATCCTGGCTTTGTCGCAACGCCGCTCACCGCAAACAACGAGTTTACGATGCCCGCCCTAATTTCTGCCGACACAGCTGCGTATGAATTGGTGCGCGGCATAGAACGGGGTGAGTTTCATATCCACTTCCCCAAACGTTTCACCAATTGGCTGCGATTATTGCGACTGCTGCCTTACCGCTGGTATTTTTGGACAATCCACAAGGTGACCGGATTATGACTCATCAGGCTGAATTAGACCGTCTCGTCGAATTTTTTGAACACATCTCGCCCGAGAATATTGATGTGCTGACCGAGCTATACAGTGCCGAAGTTTACTTTAAAGACCCGTTCAATGAGGTGCGCGGGCATGCTGCCATCATCACCATTTTTGAGCATATGTTTCAGCAGGTGGACGCGCCACGATTTGAGGTTAAAGGCAGTATCTTGCAAGGGGACGACGCCTGCATCCTTTGGGAGTTCCATTTCAATATGAAAGACAATTCTCACGCATCACAGTGCATATACGGCTCTTCCCATCTGCACTTTACGATTGACCATAGAGTTGACAGCCATCGGGATTACTGGGATGCCGCCGAAGAGTTGTATGAAAAAATCCCTTTATTGGGCGTGCTGATGCGCTGGCTCAAACAACGTGTTTCGACCTAAGATATCTGGTGTCCCATCAACGTGTGAACGACCATAGTCATGGTTCTAGCAATTTGCTCATGAAGCATTATTTTGTGAGCTGTTTGCGAATATCCTGCAATTCCTGACGGTGTTCATCGCTGGGTGTGGGGTATGCCAGTTTGAGCGACCTTAACGTCTCAAGAAAGACCTCTGAAATGATCAACCGTGCATTCTCCTTATCGTCGGCGGGCACAACATACCAAGGCGCATCATTCGTGCTGGTGGCGCCTAGGCATGCTTCATAGGCTTGCCTGTACTGTTTCCAATATTTTCTTTCCTCAAGGTCTGCGAGACTGAATTTCCAGTTTTTGTCTGGATCGTCTATGCGCGCTAGAAAGCGCTTGCGCTGCTCCTCTTCCGATAGATGCAGAAAGAATTTGATGATGCGCGTACCGTTGCGGTGCAGATGGTTCTCCAAGTCCACGATGGATTGGTAACGCTCTGGCCAAATGGTCTCCTCATTCACCAAGCCGTCCGGTATCCCCTGAGCTTTCAATACCTCTGGATGAACCCGCACAATCAACACCTCCTCGTAATAAGAGCGATTGAAGATACCGATACGACCCCGCTCCGGTAGTGACTGCGTGGTGCGCCACAAAAAATCATGTTCCAGTTCGGTTGCACTCGGATGCTTGAAGCTAAACACCTGACAGCCCTGCGGATTTATACCTGACATCACATGTCTGATCGCACCGTCTTTCCCTGCCGCGTCCATCGCCTGAAAGATGAGTAGTATCGAGTAACTATTGGATGCGTAGAGCATGCGCTGTTGATTGCTCAAGTCATCGACTTGTTTGCCGAGGAACGCTTTATATTCCTTCTTAGAGTCATAAAGCGGCTTCACCTTCGTCGGCCATTTAATCAGTTTGACCGTCTTCCCTGCTGGGACACGAAAATCCTTGATATCTATTTTCATCTTGATCCTTTCAGTGCTGCTGGTTTCTCTAGCCGCAGGTTTTTCACCGCCTCCGCGCAGAAGGTAGCAAGCTCTTCAAGCACGGTTTTCACCGCTTGGTTGGCAGCCAGCACACCGCCGTAAGTATCATCACTAGACGCTGTCGCGACTGCCTCGAAGCGACGCGTTGCGATTACTTGGCGAGTTGTGTCATCGATAAGATTAGCCCGTAACTCAAACCTCACTTGGCTCGGCTTAACGTCAAATTCATGCTGCAGCTGGAGGACCTCGGTGTCGAGTCGCAGCTCACCGTCTGCCGAACTCGGCACTTGCACCACAGCATGAAAAGCTCCGCTATTTTCGACTGCCGCAACAATCAGTGGAGCAAGCATACGCGCTGGCGTATCAGCCCATTCGCTGAGCGAAAAGTATTCAAGCTTGTGTGGCTGGCGCATGTAGATAATGTTTGAGTGGTTGAGACTCGCGACTGCCCGTGGCTGACTGACAAGCAAAGATGGCGCTACCATAGGCAAGACGTGTGGCGCAGTCGGCTCATCACGGTGCGCGTAGTCTAGCGAGTAAATTATCGGCGTGCGCGGTGCGCTCACCGAACTGAATACCTGACAGCCGCCGAGCAACAAAAAAAACAGGCTGGCAGCCAAGCGGTGGCACCAGCGTTCTGAAAAATTCACCGTTGTCATTTTCCTGATCCTCCTGCTGATTCACCGGGGCCTAACGGTCCTGGATTGCGTCCGAACAGAAAACCGCGCGGATTGCGATTAGTTTCCTGGATGAAGTGCCGCAAGGATGCGGTGAGGACATTCATTTCGCCGATGAGCCCCTGCAATTCGGGCAAGGTGTCAGCTGTAAAGCGCTTAGCGTCCGCACCTACAGAATCTATGGCTTTCGCGGCACTCACGCTGGTCCGAGCTGTCTCATCGGCCATTTTTCGCACTGCCTCGGCACTACGGTCGAGGTTATCAAGAAGTGGGCCGAGTTGGGCGGTGATGCGTGCGCTATTATCAAGCGTGCGTGCTGCATCCGTGATTCCGGCATCGATCGAGTCCTTGCGCTTAGCGAGTGTGTGTGTCATTACGGATAGATCTGCAAGCGTACTTTTTAATGCGGCGATGTTCTCTTCGCTGAGTACCTTGTTGACACTGTCAGAAGTTGTGTCGAGTTTCGCGAGTACCTTTACAAGCACGGTCTCTAATCGGGCGCTGAGTGAGGGCTTAGTGCGAATCACTGGAAGCTTACCTGAAGCGGGCGCCTGTAACAGCGGCGAATCGCGGGGGCCGCTATCTAGCTCGATGTAGGCGATGCCGGTGAGTCCCTGAGTCTTCAACATAGCCTCAGTATCCTGCCGGATTGGTGTACCGTGTTCAATCGCAAATGTCAGCCGCACCACCTCTGGGTTGTTTGGGTCGAGGCTGATGTCCTGTACCCTACCCACATCGACGCCGTTATATTTAATCGATGCGTTGAGATTAAGACCCGCCACCGATTCATCGAACAGAGCAAGATATAAGTCATATTTTTTCTGAAATCCACCACCACTGGCGAGCCATAAGATGCCTGCGATCAGTGCTGTGCTAAGCACCAACACAAATGCACCGACCAACACATAATTCACTTTGGTTTCCATGTTTCCTCCTTTGACTTCTCGCTAGACCTGATGGCAGCTGCCCTGCAACGCGGGCCATCAAAGTACTCGCGGACAAACGGGTTTTCTATCTGTGACAGTTCTTTCATCGAGCCAATACCCTGCACCTTGCCTTCACCCAGCACCGCAACACGATCTGCAACTTGCCACATCAGATCGAGGTCGTGCGTAACCATGACAATGGTCAATCCAAACAAGTCACGTAGGCTAAGTATCAGTTCGTCTACTTCGGCGGCACTAATCGGATCCAAGCCGGAAGTTGGCTCGTCGAGAAACAGCAACTCTGGATCTAGCGCGAGCGCCCGCGCCAGAGATGCGCGCTTGATCATGCCGCCGCTCAATTCGGACGGATATTGCAACCCTGTTTCTGGGGCTAGGCCAGTAAGGGCAATCTTCTGTGCGGCGATTTCGTCGATCAGTTTACTGTCGAGATCGGTATGCTCACGTAACGGCAGGCCGATGTTTTCGAGCACGTTCAACGAACCAAACAACCCCCCCTTCTGGAACATCACACCCATTCGCTGGCGCAATGCATACCTCTGCTCGACATCCAAGGAGTAAAGGTCAAAACCCAAAACTCGAATCAAGCCAGAATTCTGACGCTGCAATAGAATCATTTCACTCAGCAGCGTGGACTTGCCCGAGCCACTACCGCCGACAAGCGCAAAAATCTCGCCACGCTGCACCTGAAGGTCTACACCTGCATGCACAACGTGCTCGCCGAATTGCGTAGTCACTAGGCTCATTTCGATGACGTATTCGGAATCGTTCATCTCATATCCCTCAGCATCTCATAAATGCAGAAAACTAAAAAAGATTGAGAACAGCGCGTCTGTGACAATCACGAGAAAAATAGAATCAACCACGCTGCGCGTGGTCTGGCGGCCAACACTGTCTGCATTTCCGCTGGTGCGAAAACCTTGATAGCAGCTAATCACCGCAATGATTGCTGCAAATGCGGGTGCTTTACCGATACCAATCATGTATGCGTTCAGGCTGACCGCCTTAATAATACGGTCGAAAAATTCTCCATAACCAATACCGAGCTGGACGTGTGCCATGAGCATGCCACCCAATACGCCCATCACGTCGGCGAAGAATGTCAGGAGCGGCAGCACAATGATCAGTGCGATGATTTTCGGCAGCACTAGTAGCTCGATAGGTACGATGCCGATAGTGCGCATGGCGTCGATCTCTTCAGAAACAGACATAGTGCCGATTTGTGCCGCAAATGCCGAACCTGAGCGCCCAGCAACTATGATTGCGGTCATCAGCGGAGCGAATTCACGCAACATTGACAGGCCCACCAAGTCGACGACGAATATGTTGGCGCCATATTGTCTGAGCTGGTCGGCGGCCTGATATGCGATAACGATGCCCATCAGAAAAGAAAGTAAACCGACGATAGGCAACGCATCAAATCCCGCACTGCCTATATTGTGCAAGATGGGGCGCCAACGTATGCGCGACGGATGGGCAATACTACCGGCGAACACGACTGCGCTCTCGCCGATGAACGCTAATAGTGCAAGCGCCTGTTCTCCAGCGTCCACGGTCGCGCGGCCAATACGCTCCACAATCCCGTAACGCGTCGGTGCTTGCGGCAACCCAACGCGCTGCTGAGAAACATGTTCGAAAAACTTGTGCAGTTTCGGACTCCAGCCGCGCAATTCAATGGCATGACCTTCATCGCGCAAGCGTTGCATCAGTGTTTGCAATACCCACACACCCGCTGTATCGAGTTGCTCGATGTCAACTCCGTCGACCACAATCTCGATTCCTGAGAGTACCGTAATCCTTTTGAGTTGCCGGTCGAGTGCGCCAATTCCCAGCGCAGTCCAACACCCCGAAAGTACGAGTTCACCCGAAGTCGGTTGAATGATTGCAGCAGGTGATGTAGATATAGTCTTCATAGACAAGTTATAGTCTAGACCAAATTCAGTTCGCAGTTAGTTCGCAAACGAACATAGTTGATAGAGATCGAGCACTCCAATAGCCACTTGTACGTTACCCATCGTAACCAAGCAAGATGAGCACCATCAGTGCAATTATAGGTTCTAGTGAAGATGATACTCAAAGAAGAAGGTCGTTGTGTGATGCTGTATATGAGCGCTATAAACAGATTTGGTAGAATCCATTTAATGTGACCTTCCAACCTTCATCGCTTCGAATCCAGAGATCACATCGAACAACTCCTCGTCGATGTTGCTCTGGCGCTGTTGATGAAAAGTCTGATTCAGGTATTCCGATATTTCGCCGATGTTCTTCTCGGCCCGCTGCATCGCAGCAAGGCGGCTGGCATTCTCGCTCGCCAGTGATTCGGCGCAGGCGCGGAACAACGAGATGAAGAGGTATTCGCTAATCAGTGCTCGCAGCGTAGATTCACTGCCACCGATGACTTCGGGCTGATTGCCACTCGTCCACTCAAGCTCAGACAAGCTGCCCTGCCATGTCTCATCCAGCGGCAGAAGCCGCTGCATCACAGGCTCATACACCGCACCCGTTTTCGGGCGATTGTGGAACAGATAAACCTGCGCAACTTTGCCCTGCTCACGCTGCATTTCGATTTCGACCAGGATACGCCCAACCAGTGTAGTGACCGCAGCAATAGAGTTTGGCACCGAAAAGCTACCCAACATCGGTAGGCCCGCGTCATCCAAATATCCCTGCACGCGCTCACCGACCACCCACACCGATTTTTCGCCCGGCATTTCACCCAAGGAATGTACCGCAAAATCCGATAACAACTCGTTGAACTGCCCAACCAAGCCCTGATCCGAACCGAACACCACCGCCCCTGTCGTGCCGACATTCGCAAGTGCCTTTCCCTCCGCATGGATTGCCGCACCGCTCTGGCGCAGCCACACCACCAGCCCCAGCTCCACGGTGTGGTAATAGTCGTCTAGCGAATGTACCGCACGCTCGTACTGCACGATGCTAGACGCGGCCAGTGCCTTCATCGTGCGAACCACCGACTCAAGATCGGAAGCGCCATCAATCTTACGACGCAGATTCTCAAGGGAGTCGCTCATTTTGTATTCCTATAGCCGCTCTGGCGGTGGACAGACTGCATAGTCGTTATCAGAAACCAGTTGTATGTCAAAACAAAGCGATAGTAGGCATGCCTCGATTTAAGCACTGCCAACGATTCAAAATGATTAAATTGCATGCGACAGCCTCTCGGACTAATTTAACGATTCCATCGTTTGGTAGGGTTCCATTGTTATGGATTCAACTTTCCCTTTAAGTAAAATAACGTTACCACCCAATCGGGTGTTACCAGTTTCTGTGAACTCAAATTTATAAGTTCGTTGAAAAACACGGCGTCCATATTCATCGCGTACTAGTCGCAAATTTACACCCGCTACTGTATCGTCAAGGAACTGTACTTCAGCCTTCGCGCAGGCTTGCTTCCCTGCTTTTATGGCGATCTCTAGCGAGAGTAAGCTAGCAATCCAAAACCACACAATGGCAGAGATAATCAGCAATAAAATCAATTCTGTCATGTTGGTTTACTCCTAGCTCATATACATACCACTCTCGGACCATATTTTTAGATGAAGAGTAGCCTTTTCGCGCATGACAGATTCTCCTTCTTGAACGGCCGACGCCCCTTTAATTATAGGGGCGCGACTCAAACAATAATCCTGATGTAGCTTCTTTGAGATTGATGGGTTTGCAAGAGAGCATCAATTTACATATTTCAGGATGGCGAAATAATGCAGCGTACTCCCGGCCAATACAAACAAATGCCAGATGCCATGCCAGTGTTTGAATTTTTCGTCATATAAATAAAAGATCGTGCCTATGGTATACGCCACTCCGCCGGCCGCCAGCCAGATAAATCCCGCCCAAGTAATAGCTTCCACAAGGGGCACAACGGCAATCATTATGACCCAGCCCATCAGAATGTAGATCACCAGCGAAACAACTCGCGATTTCTGCGCTAGCCACGTCTCCTGCAATATCCCAAAGATTGCCAACCCCCATACCAAGCCGAATAATGACCATCCCCAAGGGCCGCGCAAGCTGACGAGCACAAAGGGGGTATAAGTGCCTGCGATCAACACGTAGATAGAATTATGGTCGAGCAGGTTAAGGCTATTCTTGAGTGTACCCTGCCTAGCATTGTGGTACAGAGTTGAAGCGCTATACATCAGCACCAGTGATACGCTGTATATCGAGAAACTAACAATCTTCCACACATCTCCGCCGAATGCGCCCGACACGATGAGCACCA
This sequence comes from Burkholderiales bacterium, assembly GCA_038327315.1. Classification (GTDB taxonomy): domain Bacteria; phylum Pseudomonadota; class Gammaproteobacteria; order Burkholderiales; family Gallionellaceae; genus Gallionella. Next base: position 17,583 of record JBBQKX010000026.1, read on the forward strand.
CACTTCCCACTATCGCAAGAAGCGACCCGGCCAAATGGCTATATGTATTGAATTTTTCGCCGTATTCCATGATGTCAGTTGAGTCGAATCGCAACGCGCACATCAGCAATTAAGGGGATCTGCTTCGCATTCAAATCTATTGTGGTTACCTATTTTTCATTGCTTCATTCTGTTGTGTTTATGACACATTTTGAAATGGCGATAGTGTCTCTCTAGCGAGTTTCAGTATCGCCTCATGATCACTGTCACTCAACTTCTCGACTGTTACAAAACGTTGCACCAACTCCACCGGAAGTTCGTTAGCTGCTGCACGCAAGGCAAGCTCGGCCTCGCGCATCTTCTCCAGCGGCACGCTATCGAATAGTCTGCCGGACAGTGCCATCAGTACGGTGATTTGTGCGGGCACCGATACTGGTTCGAATTCTGGCTGCTTGAGGCAAGTACGGATGCGCCGCCCGTGTTCGATAACCTTGCGGGTGTTCTCGTCGAGGCGTGTACCGAAGCGGGCGAAGGTTTCTAATTCCTCGAACTGTGCATAGGCCAGCTTGAGGTCACCCGCCACGGCGCGGTAGGCGGCACGCTGTGCTTTGCCACCTACGCGCGACACGGATTTTCCAACATCGACGGCGGGCAGGATGCCCAACTCAAACAGGGTCGGCGAAAGATATATCTGCCCATCGGTGATTGAAATTAAATTAGTCGGAATATAGGCGGCGATATTCTGTGCCTCGGTCTCAATGATGGGCAGCGCGGTAAGTGAGCCGCCGCCAAGTTCGTCGCGTAGATGCGTAGAGCGTTCCAGCAGGCGTGAGTGAATATAGAAGATGTCGCCTGGATAGGCTTCGCGACCGGGTGGGCGACGCAGCAGCAGCGACAGCTCGCGGTAGGCACGCGCATGATGGGTGAGATCGTCATACACGATCAGCACATCGCGCCCCTGCTCCATGAAATATTCTGCGATGCTGGTTGCGGCATAAGGTGCAATATAAGAAAGTCCCGGCGGGTCATTGCCCTCGGTCACGACAACGACGGTGTATTCCATCGCACCGTTCTCGCGCAGGTCGGCAACGACCTTGGCCACAGACGATGCACGCTGGCCGATGGCGCAGTACACGCACAAAACGTCCTGACCACGCTGATTCAATATCGTATCAATGGCGATGGCAGTCTTGCCAGTCTGTCGGTCACCAAGGATTAGTTCGCGCTGTCCGCGCCCAATAGGCACCAGCGCATCGACGACCTTGATGCCGCTCTGCAGCGGCGTGGTGACTGGCGCCCTGTCCATAATGGGCGGCGCAGGACGTTCGATTGGCAGGCGCTTTTCAGCGACCACCGGTCCTTTATTGTCGACCGGACGCCCCAAAGGATTGATGACGCGCCCGATCAAACCTTCGCCCACCGGCACATCCATCACATGCCCCCGGCGTACAACCTCGTCTCCCGTGTGTAACTTCGAGTGATCACCGAACAGCAACACACCAATCTCGTCTTCATCCACATTAAAGGCGATACCGTACAGCTCGCTGGGAAACTTTAACACCTCTTCATAACCGACACCCGGCAGACCAGAGACGCGCGCGATGCCAGTGGACAAGCTAGTGACGATACCAACTTCGCGCGCGGTCAAATGCGGCGCATGCGCATCGCGAACCCGCTCCAAATTGGTCAAAGTCCTGTCGAACACAGCCCGCAGAGTTTCTGCTTCGCTATTCATTTCGGCGTTGTATCTGTAGTGATGCTAGGTTCTGTTTTGAGCAAATCAGCCACGCTGCTTTCCAAAGTGGCTAGATGATCGGCGACACTCCACGCGACTTTCTGCCCATGCAGAATGAGTTCGATGCCGCCGATTAAGTCGGGCACAATCTCGAAACGGACCGTCGTATGCGTAGCCAAAGTTACCTGTATGATTTTTTCGATATCAGTGCGCTGCGCTTGCAACAGCTCGAAGGCACTACGGATGAGTATCGGCATGTCCGGCGACTTCACCATAGCCGCCATATTTTTCTTTTCTCCACTATCCAAATTTTTCAAACGCTCAATGAAAACATCTGCCATGCGCTGCTCCAGACTCACATCGGCTAAATCGGTCAGCGTCTTGCGCACAATAGCAAACACTTCGGCCTGTGTACGGCGCGCAAACTCCTCATGTAGATTTTGATATTCATTACTTACCTTTTTTTGCAACTTATCGCGCAGATTATCTGCTTCCTTGCGCACTCCTTCTAAGAGGTCGCTGCGCTCAGTTGCCGCCTCTGCAGTCGCCTTGTCCAACATCGCGGCACGTTGCTGATCGAACGCCTCGTTCTTGTGCTGGAATTCCTCGCGCTCCTTCAGTGCTTCTGCTTTTTTCGCGTCGGCGTCTGCCAACTCTTGGGCGATCTTCTTCTCACGCGCGTCGATCGCATTGAGGATGGGCTTGTACAAGAAGCGCTTCAGCAACCACACTAGGATGAGAAAGTTGACAATCTGCGCGAGAACGGTGAACCAATCTATGAGCATGACTTACTTTCCGGCCGTCTGCGCGATGACGTGATTCCAAAACGGATTGGCGAAAATCAGAATCATCGACACCACGAAGCAGTAGATGGCGGTGGACTCGATCATCGCCAAGCCAACAAACAGCGTCCGCGTGATGGTAGCGGAGGCATCGGGCTGCTGTGCAAGTGAGGTCAATGCTGTGGCAACCGCCTTACCTTCTCCCAGCGAAGGCCCGATGACTCCTATTGCGATGGTCAGGCCGGCAGTGATGATTGAAGCCACTGCGATAATAGTCAGGCTATCCATAATTTCTCCTTAGATTTATTTTGTTTCATATTGCTTGGGTTTCACTTTTATCAGGCTCGGGTGCTGCCTTGGTTTTACGCGTTTGTGTTGCTGCGGCGATGTAAACCGCAGCCAAAATACTGAAGATGTAGGCTTGCACCATGCCAGTCAGCAGCCCGAGTGCGCTCATCGCGATTGGGAAGATATAGGGCGTAATGGTCAACAGGATGGCAATAATCATTGCCCCGCTCATCATGTTGCCGAACAGTCTGACCGCCAGTGCCAAGGTGCGAGAAAGCTCGCTGATGATATTGAATGGCAGCATGATGACTGTCGGCTTCAGATAAGCACGGAGATATTCAAGCAGCCCGCTCTGCTCGATGCCAAACATTGGCACCGCCACAAACACACAGGCCGCAAGCGCCGCTGTGGTCGAGAGCGAACCAGTTGGCGGTTCATAGCCGGGAATGATGGTGAACAGGCTGGCCATGGCAACAAACAGGAACAAGGTACCGAGAAAGCCGAGATATTTTTCTGGCTTCTGCATCCCTATTTCCGCAATCTGCTCATCCATACCGGTAACGACCATTTCCAACAAATTCTGCCAACGTGAACGTTGCAGGTCGGCAGAAAGTTTGCGCGTGACGAACATTGCGCCCACGACCAGCACAAACATCAGCACCCACGTGTAAACGATAGTTGCATTCAGTTTAAATAGACCCATTTGCCAGAAAATAATCTCGTCCGGACTAAGGTGCATGACTAGCCTCCCGTATCGACAGTCCAGACTGATTCAACACTCGGGTATGCCTAATCACGACCAGACGTGCAACGATGAATCCCAACAGGCCCACCAGCAGTCTCTTCCAATCATCACCCATGACAAAATAGAAACCAATCAGAACGACACCCGTCCGCAGCAACATACTGCCCAAGAACCAGAGTGCCGGAATTTTAGCTGTGACAGCCTTGCGCACAGTCCACCACAAGCCACCGAAAAAGAAAATTCCAAGTACGACTCCCGCTACACAGGAAAATACCAGACTCCATAACTCACTCATACCCGTCCTCCTGTGCATGAATTTCGCGGTCTTCCTTAGCCACCCAATGCCACGCATTGAAACACCCTAATCCCAAGCCAATCGCGAGCATCATGAGTGTCCATGAATGGCTGCCGGGATAGTTCTTGTCCAGCCAAAGTCCTAGCGCCGCGCCGAGCAACGTCGGTACCACCACCGACCAGCCTATCAAGCCCATCATGCCTAGGCCAGACCATACGGTCTCTGTGACATGTTGTTGCGCCTTAAGCTTGCGCGCTTCCTTTTCGCCAACTTTGCGGATAAATTCCGGCTCTCTAGATTTTTTTTTAAATTCTTCAACCACGATGAAACTCCGCGAAACGGCGCACAAATCCACTTTCTAATTTCGCCAATACTGACCTGACTTGTTTCTCTCCTTCATCTAGGGTCACGAACTCGCGCTCAACCGCCTCGCGAAGCTTGCCCAGGTCTAGACCGCCGATTGCATTGCGCACCGAGACCAGCACATTTGCACCTGCCTTGACCAGCACGCCGCCATCGACGGCCACATAAACTTCTCCTGCCGTTGCGGTTTGATAGGTCAATATCCCCGGCTCCAGCACTGCCACGCAATCGAGCCGATGCGGCAGCAAACCGAATGAGCCCTGCGGTGTCTCTGCGACAATACGCTGCACCCCTTCAATCACTGCAAAGACCTGAAACGGTAATAGCACCTTAAGATTCATGCTCAGCCTCCTGTTCCGGTTTAGCTGCTGGCTGAGCATCTTTCATCTTTTGTCTTGCCTCATCGATCGCCCCTATCATATACAGAGCACTCTCCGGTACATCCTTGAATTCGTCACGCAAGATGCGCTCGCAACCATCCAGCGAATCTTTGAGACTGACCAGTTTGCCCTTGATCCCGCTGAACTGTTCGGTCGTGTAGAAAGGCTGGGTAAGAAAACGTTCCAGCCGCCGCGCGCGCGCAACCACAGCCCGATCTGCCGCAGACAGTTGCTCCAGCCCAAGCATGGCGATGATATCTTTCAGTTCGGCATATTGCGCAAGCGTGCTCCTGATCTCTTGTGCCAGTGCATAGTGCCGTTCGCCGACGATACCGGGCGTGGCCATCTTCGAATTAGATTGCAGCGGGTCAATAGCTGGATACAAGCCTTCGCTTGCTCGCTTGCGTGACAGCACGATGGAGGCGGAGAGATGGGAAAAGGTATGCACTGCAGCAGGATCGGTGAAGTCATCCGCTGGCACATAAACCGCCTGTATCGAGGTGATTGCGCCAGTGTCGGTGTTGGCGATGCGCTCTTCCAGTCCCGACAACTCTGTGCCCATGGTCGGCTGGTAACCCAGTCGTGACGGCATCTGCCCCATCATGCCGGAAATCTCAGCGCCTGCCTGTATGAAGCGAAATATGTTGTCAATTAGTAGCAGCACGTCGCGGTGCTCGTCGTCACGAAAATATTCCGCCATGGTCAGCGCCGCATGACCTACGCGGAAACGGCTGCCAGGTGGCTCGTTCATCTGTCCAAACACCATCACCATATTGGGCAACACCCCCGCCTCTTTCATGTCGCGGTACAGCTCTTCACCTTCGCGGCAGCGTTCGCCTATGCCACAAAAGATACTCACACCTTCGTGATGCCCAATCATGTTGTGGATCATCTCAGTAAGCAGAACGGTCTTACCAACACCTGCCCCACCGAACAATCCGGCCTTGCCACCGCGCTCTAGCGGCACCAAAACGTCAATGACCTTGATGCCCGTTTCGAATATCTCGGATTTAGTAGAGCGCCGTGCTAAGGGCGGGGGTGCACGGTGCACGCTGCGCCATTCTATGTCGGCAGGTGCAGGCTGGCGGTCGATGGCATTACCAAAAACATCGAACATGCGCGAGAGGATTGCCTTGCCTACCGGGGCTTTCAATGGCCCACCTGTATCTTTAACAACCATGCCACGTGCTAATCCTGCAGTGGGTGTCAACGCGACCCCGCGTACTAGATTGGCATCTAGCTGGGAAAGAACTTCTATCGAGATTTCACCATCATTACCCGTGCGTAACATCGAGTAAATAGGCGGAAGATCAGTATCAAAGCGAACATCCACTACACTGCCGCGCACTGAAATAACAGTGCCTGTATTCAATGAATCGAGTCTATCCATAATTCCACATCGTACTTCCTCAATAATCCATCGCTATCGTGACAATAGAACACACCCGAAGAATACACCTGATAAGCCTCAATACGTTCTACTGTCTCTTCAACCGCAGTCTTTAACCTAGTATCGGGCGATACTCAAGGCTCTTGCAACGCCCCTAAATTATGTGAGGAAGTTTATTTTTCATTAGAGAGTTTGCTCATAGCAATTCCACCTTCCATATTGAAGCGTTAA
>JBBQKX010000027.1:0-22937 GCA_038327315.1 Burkholderiales bacterium
TTTCAGCCGCATCACCAGCTCATAGACACGCCAGACCGAGTGGGGGTCGCATACGAAAATGAATACTTCCCTGCGCAAGATGGCACCATGCTCAATGCATGGTTCATGCCTGCCAAGGGCGTGGCTAAGGGAACCGTCTTATTCATGCACGGTAATGCTGAGAACATCAGCACCCATTTCCGCAATGTGGCGTGGTTACCAGCGCAAGGGTACAACGTGCTGGCATTGGACTACCGAGGCTATGGTGCGTCAGATGGCGTACCTACCCTAGCAGGTGCGCGGCTAGACATAGATGCAGCGTTACTGCATCTGATGGCGCATCAGCAGGTCGATCCGCAACGTATCGTGCTGTTCGGTCAGAGTCTGGGTGGGGCGCTGACCTTGTTCTATGCAGCACATAGCAATCACAGAGAAAATATCCGTGCAGTCATTACCGATAGCGCGTTCTCGGATTACCGAACGGTGGCACGAGACAGCCTCTCTAATTTCGCGCTGACTTGGCCTTTGCAGTGGCTGCCTTGGTTGGTGATCGACGATGACTATACGCCGCGCGATGCGATCCCACTGATCAGTCCCATACCGCTACTAATGATCCACGGCGATCATGATCAAGTGGTCGGGATACAGCATGCGCGACGCTTGTATGCCTTGGCAAAACAGCCTAAGGAATTGTTGGTCGTGCAGGGAGCGGGACACATCCAAGCCTTAGCGAGCGAAGATGTTAGGGCAAGTATGCTTGCCTTCTTGGCACGTGTTATGCCCTGATGCTGGTTTGATCAGCTACGCACCTCTAGGTCGAGTTCACCCGATGCTAGCTTTCCTTCATATTCACCCAGCGCACGCTTCACTTTGCTGCTCAGTACATACAGCCCGACCAGATTTGGGAAGGCCATGGACAGAACCAGCAGGTCGGTTAAGTCGAGCAAATTGTTCGCGCTTGCAACCGACGAAATCAGCGTGAAACCCACGAACAGTAGTTTGAACAACATCGAATAGCGCTCACCGAATACATAGACCCAGCAGCGCTCCCCGTAATATGACCAAGAGATCATGGTGCTATAGGCGAACAGCACCACAGATACGGTAAGGATGATGGGGAACCAGTCGGACACCGTAGCAAACGCCGCTGCCGTGAGTGCGGCACCTTGGCTGGCCGCACGTATGCTTGCATATTCAGGTGCGTTGTATACGCCAGTGATAATGATGACCAACGCAGTCATGGTGCAGATCACAACGGTATCGATGAACGGTTCATAAAGCGCGACTAAACCTTGTCGTACCGGGTACTTCACAGATGCAGTCGAATGGGCGATGGCTGCGGAACCCAGCCCAGCCTCGCTGGAAAAAACCGCACGCTTAAAGCCCTGTACCAAGACACCTACCATGCCGCCAGCTACCGCCAGCGGGGAGAATGCCTCGCTGACGATTTTGAGCAACATTGCGGGAACCAGATCTACATGGCTGCCGACTATCCATAAACAGGCACTCAGATACAGGACGATCATGGTCGGTACCACTGCTTCGGCCACATGGGCGATACGCTTGAGGCCGCCGATAATGACTAGACCTGCTGCGATCGCCATCACGAAGCCGTAGGCGATGGGTGTGTCCTTAAAGACTGGGAATAAACTTTGTACCGCACCTAAAGATTGACTGACCTGGAAGGCGTTCCCCGCACCGAAAGAGCCAGCAATGGTGAAGATGGCGAAAATGACCGCCAATACCTTGCCAGTGCGTGGCAAACCGTGTTCACTTAAGCCCTTGGATAGGTATTCCATCGCGCCACCCATTAGCTTGCCATCGGGGCGCACTTGACGGTACATCTGCGCCAATGTGGCTTCGGTGAATTTGGTAGTCATGCCTAGGAAGCCTGCAACGATCATCCAGAAGGTCGCACCAGGACCCCCTATGGAGATGGCGATCGCTACACCAGCGATATTGCCCAAGCCTACGGTTGCGGAAAGTGCTGTCGTCAAAGCTTGGAAGGATGAAACTTCGCCTTGGTCGTCGGCCGTTCTATATTTGCCGCGTAGCACACGGAAGGCGTGGCGCATCATGCGTAGATTGACAAAGCTAAAGCGCAGCGTCAGGAACACGGCCGCACAGATCAGCCAAGCAACAATCAGCGGTAGTTGGGCGGGGCCAGGAAAGACATCGAAGAAGATGAATTGCGCGAGGAAGCCATTCAGTGAACCGATAGCAGAATCGATTCCTGATGTTTCTGCGAGTGCAACAGTGGGGAAGGCTAGGGTGGCCAAGCAGGCCAGAAGTAGTTTTCGCATCACATGCTCTATTCAAAAAATCAGCCGTGAGACTAACACAATCAATAAGCGGACTGTATCTGGGACATAAAAAAGCCGGCTTGCGCCGGCTTAAGGTGATTGCATCTAGGGCAATTAATTACAGTGCCAAGATAAATTTCACTAATTCCTTCATGTCTGCCTGCTTTGTGCCAGATGGGTCGTTCGCTGGCATAGGCATGGAACCCCATACACCTGAACCGCCTTTGGATACTTTGGTAATCAGTTTGGCTTCTGCGCCAGCATCGCCTTTGTATTTCTTGGCTACGTCAGCCCAAGCTGGACCTACGATCTTTTTGTCAATGGAGTGACAGGCCGTACAGTTATTTTTCTTTGCGACCGCAGGCATTTCGGCTGCCATTGCGCTACTTGCAACCATCAGACCAGCTGCAACCATCAAGCTTGTGATAATAGATTTCATGTTTACCCCGTTGTACTTTGAAAAGAGAATGCACATGCATTCGTTACAAATTGTAACCAAGTAGCTGCGCTTTGTACAAACAAAAACACCCTGCTAGGCAGGGTGTCTTGTCTTGCTGAACAAATTGTTCGGCTAGATTACATCATGCCGCCCATGCCACCCATGTCGCCGCCCATACCACCAGCAGCTGGCTTATCTTCTGGCAACTCAGCAACCATGCAAGCTGTCGTCAGCATCAGACCTGCAATAGACGCTGCGTTTTGCAAAGCTGTGCGAGTAACTTTAGTTGGATCGACCACGCCCATTTCCAGCATGTCTGCGTAAACGCCAGTCGCTGCGTTGTAGCCGTAGTTACCCTTGCCTTCCAATACTTTGCTGATAACGACTGCTGGCTCTTCGCCTGCGTTGAACACGATAGCGCGCAACGGAGCTTCCATCGCACGCAACACAATCGTGATACCAGCGTCTTGGTCGTGGTTGTCGCCCTTGGTTGCAGCAACCGCAGCCTTAGCACGCAGCAATGCAACGCCGCCTCCAGGTACGATGCCTTCTTCAACAGCAGCGCGAGTTGCGTGCAATGCATCTTCAACGCGAGCCTTCTTCTCTTTCATTTCAACTTCAGTTGCTGCGCCGACTTTAATCACTGCAACGCCGCCAGCCAACTTCGCTTTGCGTTCTTGCAATTTTTCTTTGTCGTAATCGCTAGTTGATTCTTCGGACAGTTTGCTGATTTGGCTGATGCGAGTCTTGATCGCTTCTTCCTTACCTGCGCCGTCGATGATGATGGAGTTGTCTTTACCCACTTCGATGCGTTTCGCTTGACCCAAATCTTCCAAAGTCAGTTTTTCCAAAGTCAGGCCAACTTCTTCAGCGATGACCGTACCGCCTGTCAAGATCGCGATGTCTTCCAGCATTGCTTTGCGACGATCGCCAAAGCCAGGCGCTTTAACGGCAACAGTCTTCAACACGCCGCGAATGTTATTCACAACCAGCGTCGCCAAAGCTTCGCCATCGACATCTTCAGCGATGATCATCAATGGACGACCAGACTTCGCTACTTGTTCCAAAGCTGGAAGCAAATCACGGATGTTGGAAATCTTCTTGTCGTGCAACAAGATGTAGGGGTTTTCCATCGCAACAAGTTGACGGTCTTGATTGTTGATGAAGTATGGTGACAAATAACCACGGTCGAATTGCATACCTTCTACAACATCCAACTCATCTTCCAAGCCAGTGCCATCTTCAATCGTGATAACGCCTTCTTTGCCCACTTTATCCATCGCAGAAGCGATTTTTTCGCCGATGACGGTATCGGAATTTGCAGAAATAGAACCGACTTGAGCGATTTCTTTGTTAGTCGTGCAAGGCTTGGAAATTTTCTTCAGTTCGGCAACCGCAGCGATAACTGCTTTGTCGATACCGCGCTTCAGATCCATAGGATTCATGCCGGCAGTTACAAACTTCATACCTTCCATCACGATAGCCTGAGCCAACACTGTTGCAGTCGTCGTACCGTCGCCAGCCACGTCAGAAGTCTTGGAAGCAACTTCCTTAACCATTTGTGCGCCCATGTTTTCAAACTTGTCTTTTAGTTCGATTTCTTTAGCAACAGAAACACCATCCTTAGTGATAGTCGGTGCGCCGTATGAGCGATCCAAAACCACGTTACGGCCTTTAGGGCCCAGCGTAACTTTAACTGCATCGGCCAAAATATTTACGCCGATTACCATTTTTGCACGAGCTGCGTCGTGGAACTTTACGTCTTTAGCTGCCATGTTTATTTCTCCTGAAAATTTTTAAATATGAAAACAATTTATTGGGATTCCACTTCCTTCCCCTTGCAGGGGGAAGGTTAGGATGGGGGTGGGTGCTTATGAATACGGAACGGTACAACCCCCGCCCTAGCCCTCCCACTACAAGGGGGGAGGGAATGTTTTTTGATTACGCTTCGATCACGCCGATGATGTCGTCTTCGCGCATTTGCAAAAGTTCTACGCCATCCATCTTGAAAGCTTGACCGGAATATTTGCCGAACAAAACTTTGTCGCCAACCTTCACGCTCATTGCGTGCAGCTTGCCGTCATCACCCATCTTGCCATTGCCCACGGCAACGATTTCGCCTTGATCTGGCTTTTCAGTAGCCGCATCAGGAATGAAGATGCCGGAAGCGGTCTTGCGCTCTTCTTCCATACGTTTAACGATCACGCGGTCGTGCAAAGGACGAATTTTCATACTGAGTCTCCTAGAATGGTGGTTAAAAAATTGGAGGCGGAGTTTAGCACTCTCGCCCTCGGAGTGCCAAATTGGGATGGAATTCAGGAATTCAAGAGGTTGTTACAAACAAATATAGTCGCAATTGGGATATTGAAGTCTTAATTGGGAATTTCAAGTGCTTAGTAGCATGAGTCAATAGAAGCATACTTTTGACTACCAGTTCGGAAATTACAGTCCAAAGTATCCTCGTATGCCAGTGAGGACATTAGTTGTAGCAACTGCCGCAAGGATTAGTCCCATGACTCTACTAATTACACTCGCTCCAGCATTTCCAATGCGCCGGTCGATGCCACTAGCTGCTAGCATCAAAAGCAACACTACAATCAGCACAGAAAGCATCATAAGCACCGTCTGCACCTGTTGCCATAAATGAAATTTGGCATTCTCTGTTAGCAGAACAGCTGTAAGCATTGCCCCTGGACTTGCTATCGATGGAACGGCAAGAGGGAAAATTGCGGTTTGGTGGTGGTCCTCAGCGAGCCGCGTCTCTACTTCCGGCTTGCTCTCACCGAAGATCATTGTGAGTGCAAACAAGAATAGGACGATTCCTCCAGAAATTTGAAAAGCTGATAACGGGATTGCCATCGCGTTCAAAATTAATTCTCCCGCAACCACAAAGAAAATAAGTACGAGAGCCGAGGCGAGCGTGGATATCAACGCGATCTTGCGCTTTATTTTTTCGTCGTACCCTCTTGTTACAGCGATAAAAACAGGAACCGTACCTATGGGGTCAATCACGGCAAAGAAAAAAATGAATGTAGCAACTAGGTCTATCATTTCGAAAGGAGAGGTAATATTTTGGGTAGATTATGGCGCATAACAGTTTTTCCGATGAGGACTTTTGTCCTGACATTATTTGATATTTAGGATGCGGATTTGTGCATCTAACATGTTGATAGAGTGAGGTTATGTAATTTTTATATTTGAATTGTCAGGAATTGGGCTGCACAAAAAAATATAGTTGCATATAAAAATACTGTGCCTGAGTTGGTGCGGCTAACCAGCTGGCCAAAAACACAATGACTACTCCCAGTAGATGTGGTCTAAGCAACAATTGCTGGCAGTAAGCAGAGGACTTTAGTCTTCCAGCTGTTTCCTCACTAGGCCGATATGACTGCGCAATTCGTACAAGTGGCTAGAGAATGCAACTGGCAGACGCAGGTGATTTACTTTGTTCTCGATGGCATCGAGTTCATGCCGGAAGTGCGATACATCGACTGGCGTGCCGCCCTTGCGTAGCTGTAGCTCAAGGAAGCGCAGCTCACCATACAGCTTGTGGATGCGTGACTTAATCACCCAAGTGTAGGCCGCCGGCGCAACGCGGCTCAGCGGAATGGCAAGTGCCAACAGCGGCAGCAGGATGATGAGTACACGACTGACGAAAGTCGCGGCCCAGTAAGGCAGATAGCGATCGAGGAAGGGCGGACCAGACTTATAGAAATAGGCTGCTTGATCACTTAGCTCGAAATCAGAATCCTTGTCTGATGGGAACTCGTTCTCTTGTTGTAGTAGGCCCGCGCCACCGTGCACCCGAGTCAACACCTTGAGCAGTAGATAGGACAGCGCTGGATGTACAGAATCGCGAGCCACCAGTGTAACCGTCGGCGCCAACAGATCCAGCTTGCGCGGTGGGATGTTGGCTTGCAGACTCAAAGCACTCTCTGGCAGAACCAGGTGATGTAGGTAGCTGAACTGGCGAGCCAATGCTTCTGATTCATTTAGATCGACAAGCGACACTCCCCGCATACTGGCGACCTCTCCGATTAGTGGCGAACTGGGTACACCGGACAAGAAAATCACGTCAACGATGCCTAGGCTGAGTGCTTGTTTTGAATCGTCCTCGCCAATTTCGTAAAGGGTAGAGTTGTCGGTATTCACGCCTGCGGCATTTAGTATCACTGTAGTCAGTAAGCGCGTACTGCTGTTGGGGCGACCGACGCCGATACGCTTACCCTTAAGTTGCGACAAGTGCTCAATCTTATTCTTGCCCTTGTGGAATATCCAAAGCGGCTCGTAATACAGGCTACCAAGCGACACCAGTCCTACCGTGGATTCTAGGCCGCCAATACCGCCAGGCACAAAAGCCATATCCACGCCTGAATCCTCTTTGTGCAATTCTGCAAGACTCTGAATCGGACCTTCCGTCTCGCGTATTTCTAGGGTGATACCATCCTGCTGCAACAGTGCCTGATACAGATGGGCGTAGGCCTGATAGTTCCCATCCTCTTTGCTGATGGAAATCACCATCTTCTTAGGCGGTGCCGGATCAATTAGCCAGTAGCCCGCCACCAGAATGGCGAGGAATGCCAGCAGGTATGGTAAAGAGTCCTTGAATGCCTGCATGGGCAAGGATGCGTGTAACTCTTCGCGCGCTTCTTCTACTGACATTTCGTGGGGTTCTTCGGACACAATGCAGCCTTTCTTTCATGCGACTCGGAGGCCGTGTACAGCTGAGTATAATAACGAGTCGGCGAGAATCGGTGGTAGCGGTGCCGAACGGGGTGAATTACAGCAAAATAATAATACTTATGAAGCAATATGAGTGACAGTGGATTGGCCAATGGAAAACGGCTCGCACTTTAGGAAAGTAGCGAGCCGTGGTGTCTGTTCTTAACGAATCAGGATATTTCGGGTAGTGCGATCTTGTTGTCCTTGCTGTATTGATAATCCTTGAAGATGTGTGCCGCACTGAGGGATTGGTATGTGCCATCCGCATTGCGATGCGTAGTGTCTTTGAGTCGGTAGGTGTAATGGCCGCAAGTCCAGCAATCGTAGTTGCGCATATGTGTGCACAAGCACGTCTTCTCCATCACGGAAATCTTCTTGGTATCTGGGTTGCGCACGACTTCGGCGTTGTACGCGTCGATGTAAGCACAGCCGCCGTTGCCGTCCAATAAATAACCGTAAGCTTCGCAATTTGGGCGTATGCCCGCGCCTATAGATGGGCTGGTACTGATCATGCGCATCGGATAGCCGGTAGGAGAGGTGGTGTTCACTTCCATCTGTTCTTCGGTCGCCTTAAAATATTCTTGGCGGACTTTCTCTGGGATGCCGCATTCTTTTGCTACTGTGAAGCGTGTCGCCACCTGTACGCCAGCACACCCTGCTTCCAAGTAATTGGTCGCATCGGAGCCTGTGAAAATGCCGCCGGCTGCGATTACTGGAATAGTCAGCTTTTCAGTCTCCAAATGCGCGAGTATCTCTTTGGTGATGGTCATCAAGTCGTATTCAGCCCAGTCCAAGCCGAAGCCCAAGTGACCACCAGCCAATGGTCCTTCGACCACGATGAAATCAGGTAGTCGGTTGAGTCTGGAAGTCTTGCGCAAGAATAGTTGCAGCGCACGAACCGATGAAACGATGATGCCCAGTTTCGCATCACGGAAACGTGGGTTGGCTTCCATCAAGGCGAACGAACCCAAATGCAGACCAGCGCTCAGGGTGATGCCATCAATGCCGGCATCTAGTGCGCCATTTAAACGTACACGCAGCGTTTCGCGCGGCGAGTTCATGGTCAGTTTTTCCATACAGTTGACGAAGATCATACCGTCACCGCGTTTGGCTTCCATGGTCTTGCTAACGTGCAAGCGAGTCGACTCTGCTACTTGCGCCAAATCGAATTGAACAATGGACTTGTCGGCGATTTCGATATTCAGCTTATATTGCTTTTGCTTTTCACTGACGAACTTGGTCTTGTAGCGACGATCCGAAACAGTGGGCAACATCGCGTCTGAAATGTGTCCTATACCCCCAAGGCGAGCGGCTTCCAGAGCCAGCTCCGCAGTCGAGATGTCCACACCCATGCCGCCTATGATGATAGGAACTACTTCTTTTTTGCCAAACTGCAGGCGGAAATCATCGACACATTTCATGAGGGTTCTTTCTAAAAAGCTACAAAATTCAAGGTGCGAAGAATGCCACAGTTAGGGTAATACTGAAAGCTGGAGACGATGCGGAGCATGCCGCGCTATCGGTATTGATGAATAAAATCTAATCTCATCAATGGATTATGTGTTTGGACTTACTTGCTTGCTAATGTACTTGGATGAAAAACGTTATGATTCAACGCATGAACACAACATCACTTAACAATTCCTCGCTACTCGAACGTAGCCTATCTGCAGTCTGGCACCCCTGTTCACAGATGAAGCATTACGAAGTTTTCCCCCTTTTGCCAATCGCACGAGGCAAGGGCGTGTGGCTGTACGACTATGATGGTAAGCGCTATCTGGATGCTGTCAGCTCTTGGTGGGTCAATCTGTTTGGCCACAGTAATCCCTATATAAATAATGCCTTGGTTGAGCAGTTGCAAGTGCTAGAGCACGTCATGCTGGCAGGTTTTACACACGAACCAGTGGTGCGACTCTCGGAGCGTTTGCGTGAACTTGCCCCCGCAGGCTTGGGACATTGTAGTTACGGTTCGGATGGTGCTTCTGCCGTAGAGATTGCGCTAAAGATGAGTGCTCACTATTGGCGCAACACTGGCAAGCCCCTCAAGACACGCTTCATCAGCCTGCAAAATAGTTACCACGGCGAGACGCTGGGTGCGTTATCTGTCACCGATGTCGCATTATTCCGAGATGCTTATGGTGCACTCATCACGCAGCAAGCTACGGTGGTCAGCCCGGATAGCCGATTGGCGGCCGCAGGTGAAAGTGCGCAGGCTTATGCACACCGATGCGCAGATGAACTAGCGCTGTATTTGCAGCAACATCATGAAGAGCTGGCGGCATTCATTGTTGAACCCTTGGTGCAGGGGGCGGCAGGGATGTCTATGCATCACCCAGACTATTTGCGTCGTGCGCGTGAGTTGTGTACATGCTATGGCGTGCATCTGATTGCAGATGAGATAGCCGTGGGCATGGGCAGGACAGGCACCTTGTTCGCCTGTGAGCAGGCCGACATCACGCCGGATTTTCTATGTCTATCGAAAGGTATCACTGGGGGATATCTGCCCTTGTCAGTGGTGATGACCACAGATGATGTCTATCAAGCTTTTTATGCCAACGATATCGCGCGTGGATTTTTGCACTCCCATTCTTACACCGGCAATCCGCTGGCTTGCAGTGCCGCACTGGCGACGCTGGATATCTTCGCGCAAGACGATGTGATAAATGTAAATAGAAGTAAGGCAGCCTATCTGAATCATTGCGCACAAAGTTTGCGTGACCATCCTTCGGTGAAGAGCTGGCGTAATACCGGCATGATATGGGCCTTCGAGGTCGAGAGTCCGCATGCGGATTTTGCACAGCGCTGCTTCTCCTTAGCCTTACAAAATGAACTCTTGCTCAGGCCTATAGGCAAGACTATCTACTTCATGCCGCCTTATGTGATCTCTGATGCAGAGATTGAGCATTTGGTGTCACGCACCTTACACATTGTTGAGACGCTGAGTTGAAACTCACATCACTCCGTACCCTGAGATATTTCTGTGCACTGATATTAGTACTGTGTAGTTGCAATGTCAGGGCAGGGAAGTTGCCCACCACAGTTGTCGATGAACTCAAGCGTGCGCAGATCCCATTAAGTGGTGTGGGCGTGGTGGTGCAAGCGTTGGATAGCAAACGGCCACTACTCAGTGTCCATGCAGATACAGCAATGAGCCCTGCGTCTACCATGAAGCTACTCACCACTTGGAGTGCACTGGAAATATTGGGGCCGGCATATCGCTGGAAGACTGAGGTCTATTTGGATGGCACGCTCAACAATGGTGTATTACAGGGTAATCTGGTGTTCAAGGGCCATGGAGATCCCAAGCTCACGATGGAGGAATTTTGGCTGTGGTTGCGAGAGTTGCGCCAGCGCGGCCTGCGTGAGATACGGGGCGACATTGTGTTGGATCGCAGCTATTTCGCCCCCTTCGAGTATGACCCCGCTGCTTTTGATAATGACCCGACCCGCGCTTACAACGTCGGCCCAGATGCGTTGCTGTTGAATTTCAATGCTATGCATCTACACCTAGTGACGGATGGTGCGGCAACGATTGCGATGCTGGAGCCTCTGTCGGAGGGCTATAGCATAGAGAATCACATCATCACCTCGGCAGCATTGCCTTGTCATGGTCCGGATGCTTATAGGTCAAGGCTGGAGGGGAATGTCTTTGTATTAGAAGGCGCAGTACCTGCAAACTGCGGTGAGGCGGATGATTATTTCTCAGTATTGACACACAACGAATATTTTCTCGCATTGTTCAGTTCATTGTGGCATGAGCTTGGCGGTTCCTTTTACGGTGGCATCAAAGAGGGCAATGTTCCAGAAAGGCTTGCTACTTACGCCACGCATAGGTCAGCGCCACTCTCAGAGCTGATACGTGATATCAATAAATTCAGTAATAACATCATGGCTAAACAGGTGTTTCTGACGCTCAGTGGGCAAGATGATGTAGCAGCGGATGTAAGTAGTAGCGCTGCGCGAGTGCAAGCTTGGCTGCCTGGGCAAGGCCTGATATTTCCCGAGTTGGTGATAGATAATGGTGCGGGTCTGTCGCGAACCGCACGCATCAGTCCTCGTCATCTAGTCGATGTATTAAGGCATGCGGCACAAAGTTCATATGCATCAGAATTTGAATCTTCCTTACCCATTCTTGGGATGGATGGCACGGCCAAGCATCGTATGCAGGATAGCGCTGCAACTGGGCAAGCACATTTAAAGACGGGGACTTTGGATGGCGTGAAAGCACTCGCAGGTTATGTGCGTAGCAAATCAGGTAAGCAGTGGGTAATCGCCTTCATCATCAATGATGCCAACGCATCAGCAGGTCAGGCTGCACAAGACGCGTTGATTGCTTGGCTGCAAGAAAGATAATAAGTGTGGTTTTTATAAGACAGTCTTAATCAAATCAGCTTGTGATGTACGGGGTTGCTGATTAGGATGCGCGCCTATCGATTTAAACTGGTTCGGTTTAAAGTTATATCAAGGCACACAATGAAAAAATTTCTAGCAATGGCCCTAGTGGCTGCGTTATTTCCCGTTTCGGCACAGGCTGAAGGTTTGGCTGTAAGTGGCAAAGTTGGCTCATTAGGCTTGGGTTTGGAGTTGACCAAGGGATATTCGGAAAGCTTCAGTTCGCGCTTGGGTTTCAATAGCTTCAACTTTAGTACCACCTCGGTACAAAACTCAGTTAATTATGATTTCAAGCTGCAACTGCAAACCATATCCGCATTGGCTGATTGGTATCCTATGCAAGGTGCCTTCCGTGCTACAACGGGCTTGTACTACAACAACAATAAGTTCTCCTTGGTAGGTAAGCCGACTGGCGGCACGTACACGTTGGGTGGAACGACCTATGCTGCTGGTGATGTGGGCAGTATGACGGGCGCAGTTACCTTCAATAAGGTTTCTCCATATCTGGGCTTGGGTTGGGGAAATCCTGCGGCGCAAGGCAAAGGATGGGGTTTGGTGAGTGATTTGGGTGTGTTATTTCAAGGTCAGCCGACAACGACACTGGATGCGACCTGCGGCCCTGCAATTGTTGGCACCGCACAATGTACCAACATGCAAAATAGCGTGGCGACCGAGCGCACCAAGTTGAGTAACTCCTTGAGCAACTTTAAGCTTTATCCTGTTGCGACTGTGGGTATTTCGTATCAGTGGTAAAGTAATGCCATGCTGGTGTCTAACCAGCAGATTTTTGCCGCTGTGTTGAACTATCATAGAAATGTCGGTCTATAGGGGGCGATCCTCCCGATCGATAGTTGAAATAACCGAGCTTAGGCTCATGATTTAAGGAGTGTATATGTTGTTACGTAGTCTTTTCACCGTGTCATTGTTGGCGATCAGTGCAAGTGCTTATGCGGATGCTGTCGATATCAATCTGCGTGATACAAGCGCTCAGCTTCAATACAAAGCAGGCATGGGCGGCACTAATATGGGCAAGGCTGAATTCGGTATGGGTGTGCTCTACACACAGAAGAATAGCTTGATGGGCGAGATGGGCATCATGGTCAAGGATGATATCGGTGGTAATGCGCCAGGCGTGAGCGTGGGTGTGGGTATGAAGCTGCTGGTCGCCAAGGTTAGGCCCGCGAACTTCAGCGCCTCTGCTCTGGCAGTGGGCGGTATGGTGCGCTACTCTCCTCCAGCAGAGCGTCGCTTGGGTTTGGTAGGTGAATTTTATCTGTCACCTAATATCATCACTTTTGGTGGTGCCGATCGCTTCTGGCAAACCGGCGCACGTGTGGAATATGAGATCATTCCTCAGGCTTCCGTGTACTTGGGTTATCGCAATGTGTCGTTCAACCAAAAGAACACTGGTCTGAACGCAATCATCGATGATGGCTTCCACGTTGGTGCAAGAATGTCGTTCTAATCCACAGATTGTGTCGATGTCAAAAAGCCGGACTTGCTCCGGCTTTTTGACGTTTGAACGCTGAGCTTAAAGGCCGAGTTCTTGCCACATCGCATCAACCTTAGCTTTGACGGTGGGGTCCATCACAATAGGAGTGCCCCATTCACGGTTGGTCTCGCCGGGGAATTTGTTGGTCGCGTCTAAACCCATCTTGCCACCCAATCCTGACACGGGGCTGGCGAAATCTAAATAATCTATAGGCGTATTTTCCACCAACAAAGTATCGCGCACCGGATCCATACGCGTGGTGATCGCCCACATCACTTCCTTCCAATCGCGCACATCGATATCGTCATCCACCACGATGATGAACTTGGTGTACATAAATTGGCGCAAGAAGCTCCAGATACCGAACATCACGCGCTTGGCGTGTCCTGGGTACTGTTTCTTGATGCTCACCACGGCCATGCGATACGAGCAACCTTCTGGTGGTAGGTAGAAGTCGGCAATCTCGGAGAATTGCTTTTGCAATAAGGGGACGAAGACTTCGTTAAGTGCTACACCCAGCATGGCGGGCTCGTCGGGCGGCTTGCCGGTGTAAGTTGAGTGGTAGATGGGCTCACGGCGCATGGTGATGCGCTCTATGGTGAACACAGGGAAGTGATCTTGTTCGTTGTAATAGCCGGTGTGGTCGCCATAAGGACCTTCCAGCGCGGTCTCTCCTGGATGAATCACGCCTTCCAGTACGATCTCGGCAGATGCGGGTACTTGTAGGTCGTTGCCTATGCACTTAATTAGCTCGGTCTTGGCGCCGCGCAGCAATCCGGCGAACTGATATTCGCTTAGGCTGTCCGGTACGGGTGTGACCGCGCCCAAAATTGTCGCCGGATCTGCGCCTATTACTACCGTAACTGGGAATGGGATACCGGGATGTTTCTGACAATGGTCACGAAAATCCAGTGCACCGCCTCTATGTGCCAGCCAGCGCATGATGACTTTGTTGGGTGCGATGACCTGCTGTCTGTAGATACCTAAATTTTGTCTGGTCTTGTTCGGTCCGCGCGTGACGACCAAACCCCAAGTGATCAGTGGCGCGACATCGCCGGGCCAGCAATGCTGGATGGGTAGCTTGCCTAGGTCTACATCATTACCCTCCCAAACGATGTCTTGGCAGGGTGCTTTGCTCAACACCTTGGGTGACATGCTGAGGACTTGCTTCAATACTGGCCATTTATCCCAAGCATCTTTCAAGCCCTTGGGTGGCTCGGGTTCTTTGAGATAGGCAAGTAGCTTGCCGACTTCGCGTAACGCGCCGATATTTTCCTCGCCCATGCCTAGCGCCACACGACGAGGTGTGCCGAATAGATTGGCGAGCACGGGTATGCTGTGACCCACCACATTTTCGAACAAGATGGCTGGCCCTTGAGCGCGGAGTACGCGATCACAGATCTCGGTCATCTCCAGATGTGTAGAGATTGGCGTCTTGATCCGTTTGAGTTCGCCCAGTTGTTCCAATTGCGCGATGAAGTCGCGCAGGTCGTGATATTTCATTTGTACCCCTTGAAAACTGTTAGAAGTCGTGAGCTTAAGTCGCCACACACATTAAT
The DNA here is from genome assembly GCA_038327315.1 of Burkholderiales bacterium. Lineage (GTDB taxonomy): Bacteria > Pseudomonadota > Gammaproteobacteria > Burkholderiales > Gallionellaceae > Gallionella. Next base: position 14,887 of record JBBQKX010000027.1, read on the forward strand.
GGCTATTTGCATAACGTATGCCGACTACTAATAAAACTTGGCTTCGCCTTCTGGTCTAGTCTTGAAACGTTTGTGTACCCAAAAATATTGTTCTGGCATTTCTAATACACGCTGCTCAATAAATTCGTTCATGCGTCGCGCGTCTGCGATGTCATCCCCGCTGGGGAAGTTATCCCAAGCGGGATAAAAGGTCAGCACATAGCCTTGGTTATTAGGCAGGATGCGGGTGATGCTGGGTACAACCTTGGCGCCTGTCATCAAGGCGATGCGTGGCACCGAGGCCATGGTTGCAGCGGGCACACCGAAGAAGGGGATGAAGGCGCCATCTTTGATGCCCTGATCTTGGTCGGGTGGGTAGATGAACGGCATGCCGGCCTTCAAACCTTTAAGAATGGGACGTAAGCCTTGCTGCCTAGAGTAGAGCTTCTGGTTGCCGAAGCGCGAGCGTTTTTTGAGTAACAGGTCGGTCAGGTATAGGTTCTTTTGATTGGCGTACATACACACCGTATCGGTGTGCTGGGCGATCCACTGACCTCCTGCATCCATGCCGACGAAGTGGGGGGTGAGCAAAATGGCGGGTTGGCCTTTGATGGCTTCGAAATGTTCTACGCCCTCGACGCGTATCAGTTTATTGATGCGCTGGGCGCTACCCCACCACAGGATGCAGCGTTCTATCACACCTCTGGTGAACATCTTGAAGTGTGCGAGGACCAAGGCTTGCCTATCCGTTTCGTTCATGTCGGGGAAGCACAGTTGCAGATTGATGGTGGCGACTCTGCGTCTTTCATGGGCGAAGCGATACAGCACACCACCCAAGCTATTACCCAATGCGACTAGCGCGGGGAAAGGTAAGAAATGTAGCAGCCAAAAGATAAATACGCCTATACGAGTCATCATGATCTTATTGTTGTTCCGGTGTCGCCACCCCTTTGGGTGCCTTATAGCGGTTGTAACTCCACAGATATTGCGCAGGTGCTAGTGCGATACAGCGCTCCATCGCACGATTGATCTGGAGTGGGACGGATAAATCGTGCTCCAACTGCAACGGTTCCACACGTAAGGCGTAACCCTTGCCCTGCGCCAAACGTTCTGCCGTGACCATCAGCAAAGCAGCACTGCTCCCCTGTGCCAATCTGCCCACTAGTGTCATGGTGTAGGCTGGGCGATGAAAGAACTCCACCCACTCACCCTCACCATTGCCAGGAACTTGATCTGGGAGCATGCCGATGATCTCACCCTGCTTGAGTGCCTTGTACAAGGTGCGCACGCCTTTTACATCGGCGGTCGCTAATTTCGCTTTGCCGCGCTGACGACCGTTGCGCATGAACGATTCTACCCATGCGAGTTTGGGCGCGCGATAAAGATTGGTGATGGCATAGGACTTGCCGCAATAGGAACCTATCATCTCGAAGCAGCCCCAGTGTGGCGTGAGGAGGATGATGCCTTTGCCTGTGGCGAGAGTTGAATCAATATGCTCCCAGCCATGCACAGAACGAACGGCAGCATAGACTTCATCTAAAGGGCGGCACCAAATCCAAGGCAACTCTAAAATACTTTTGCCTGCCTCAGCTATCGTCTGTTGCAGTAGGGCTCGGTACTCCTGCTCGCTGTTATGCAACTTGGCATTAAGCAGATTTTCCCGTGTCCGTAGGGCATAGGTGGGGGAGGTTAGGTAGATTAGGTGGCCTAACCATGCGCCCAAGCGGTGCAGTACTGGCAAAGGCAAATAAGATAGCCAGCGAAATATAATTGGGAAGAAAAATGAGGTCATCGGCGGTTAGGCGAACAATTTGCTACAATGCGCGCCTTTAATTTTTAAGTTAAGTAGATTGGAACAGCTATGAGCGAATACTTATTTACCTCTGAATCGGTTTCCGAAGGTCATCCGGATAAAGTTGCAGATCAAATTTCCGATGCGATTCTGGACGCGATTCTAACGCAAGACCCGTACGCGCGTGTAGCTGCAGAGACGTTGACTAACACAGGCTTGGTAGTTTTGGCTGGCGAGATCACAACAACAGCTAATGTGGATTACATCCAAGTGGCGCGTAATACCATCAAGCGCATCGGTTACGATAATACCGACTACGGTATCGACTACAAAGGTTGCGCGGTATTGGTGGCATACGACAAGCAAAGCCCGGACATCGCTCAAGGTGTAGATCGTGCTTCTGACGACTTCCTGAACCAAGGTGCGGGTGACCAAGGCCTGATGTTTGGTTATGCCTGTGACGAAACACCTACATTGATGCCTTTGGCCATTTATCTGGCTCACCGTGTGGTTGAGCGTCAGGCTGAGATGCGTCACGACGGTCGTTTGCCTTGGCTGCGCCCGGATGCTAAGTCACAAGTCACCATCAAATACGTGGATGGCAAGCCTCACTCTATCGATACCGTCGTGTTGTCTACTCAGCACGCACCAGAAATGACACTGGAGCAAATCCGCGAAGCTGCGATCGAAGAGATCATCAAGCCTATGCTGCCCAAAGAGTTAATCAAGGGCAAAATCAATTATCTGGTTAATCCTACAGGTCGTTTTGTTATCGGCGGCCCACAAGGCGATTGCGGTTTGACTGGTCGTAAGATCATTGTTGACACCTATGGTGGTGCTGCGCCTCACGGCGGCGGTGCGTTTTCCGGTAAAGACCCATCCAAGGTTGATCGTTCTGCTGCTTACGCTGGCCGTTATGTTGCGAAAAATATCGTCGCCGCGGGTTTGGCAAGCAAGTGCTTAGTACAGATTTCTTACGCGATTGGTGTGGCTCAGCCTACCAGCGTGATGGTCGACACCTATGGCACAGGTAAGGTCTCTAACGAGAAGTTGACTGAATTGGTATTGCGTCATTTCGACTTGCGCCCAAAAGGCATCGTGCAGATGTTGGATCTGTTGCGTCCTGTATATGAAAATACAGCGGCATACGGCCACTTCGGTCGCGAAGAGCCAGGTTTCACTTGGGAAAATACCGACAAGGCTATAGTCCTTAGAGAAGACGCAGCGAAGTAAATATGTCTAAAAATCGAAACTCCGTTCATTCAATAACTTGGCGATTTATCGCCGTAGTTATGAGGGAAGACCCCTGCGGTTTTGCGATGCTGTGTTGCTCAATAAGTTTTATCGCTTACATGTTGAGCAATATGCGACGCGCTAAAATGTATCTTGCGCCTTGCCTCGCTTAGGATTTTTAATTTTTTAGAACTATTAAATACACTATGCAACTCTACGCATTCGGCTTAAACCATCAAACCGCTCCTCTCGCAGTGCGAGAGCAGGTCGCATTCAATGTGGACGGGATGGAGAGCGCACTGCGCGATTTGGTCGAAAATGGTGCGGCGAAAGAAGCCGCGATCCTGTCTACCTGTAATCGCATGGAGTTGTACTGCAATGCTGCTGAACCGGGTCATGCGGTCGATTGGTTGGCTGAATATCACAAGTTGCCGCGCAAGGATCTTGAGCCCTATCTCTATACTTTGCCACGTGAGTTGGCGGTCAAACATTCATTCCGTGTAGCCAGTGGTTTGGACTCCATGGTGTTAGGAGAGCCGCAGATTCTAGGCCAGATGAAGCAGGCCGTACGTCAGGCTGAAGAAGCGGGTACGCTGGGTTTCTTGCTGCACAAGTTGTTTCAGCGTACTTTCTCGGTTGCTAAAGATGTTCGCACCCAGACTGAGATTGGGGCGAACTTGGTCTCTATGGCGGCAGCTGCCGTACGTTTGGCTGAGCGTATCTTCCCTAGCATCAGCGATCAGCGTGTGCTATTCATTGGTGCGGGTGAGATGATAGAGCTCAATGCTGTGCATTTCGCGGCACGCAGTCCCAAGCATATTACGGTGGCAAACCGCACCTTGGATCGTGCGCAAACATTAGCACGACGTATCAATGGACATGCCATCACCTTGGCGGAGTTGCCTGAGCAGCTGGCCCATCACGACATCATTGTGACCTGCACGGCAAGTCAGTTGCCCATCTTGGGTAAAGGCATGGTCGAACGTGCACTCAAAGCACGCAAGCACAAGCCTTTATTTATTGTCGATCTGGCAGTGCCACGCGACGTGGAGTCTGAGGTCGCGGAATTGAACGATGTATTCCTGTACAGCGTGGACGATATAGCGGAAGTGGTGAAAGACGGTTTGGATGCACGCCAGAGTGCGGTCAAAGAAGCTGAAGTCATCATCGATTCGAGTGTGTCGGATTTTGTGCATTGGATGGAATCACGAGAAGTCGTTCCTACCATCCGAGCTTTGCGTGACCATGCAGAACGTAGCCGTCGTCATGAGTTGGAGCGTGCGATGCGTTTGTTGGCCAAGGGCGAATCGCCTGAGAAGGTGTTGGAAGCAATGAGCAGTGGGCTGACCAATAAATTCCTGCATGCGCCTACCCATGCGCTCAATCATGTGCATGGAGGCGAGCGCGAGAATTTCTTGGAAGTTGTGCATCGCCTGTATCACCTACATAGCGAAGAATAATGAATCCTAGTATCGCCGCCAAACTCGCCCAGCTGGGCGAGCGTCTGCTTGAAGTCAATGCGCTCCTGAGTACCGAACAAGCTACCAAGGATATGGATACGTTCCGTAAGTTGAACCGCGAACGTTCCGAGCTTGAACCGGTGGTCGAGTTGTATCACGCGTATCAGGCTTGCCTTGGAGATATCGAGACTGCGCAAGAGATGATGTCTGATCCTGAGATGCGCGAGTTCGCCGATTTGGAGATCGAACAGGGTAATGAGAAGTTAATACAGCTGGAAAGCGAACTTCAGGTGCAGTTATTGCCCAAAGACCCCAATGATGAGCGCAGCGTATTCCTGGAAGTGCGTGCGGGTACAGGTGGTGATGAGGCGGCGATATTCGCAGGTGATTTGTTCCGCATGTATACACGTTTTGCTGAGCGTCGCCGCTGGCAGGTTGAGATAATTTCTGAAAGCCTAGGTGAGATGGGCGGTTACAAAGAAGTCGTCGCGCGCATCGTGGGGCAAGGAGCTTACTCCGTGTTGAAGTTCGAATCCGGCGCACATCGCGTGCAGCGTGTACCGGCAACGGAGACGCAGGGACGTGTACATACTTCGGCATGTACCGTGGCTATCCTGCCAGAAGTCGACGAAGTCAGCGATGTGGTACTCAATCCTGCCGACTTGCGTATCGATACCTTCCGAGCTTCAGGTGCAGGAGGTCAGCATATCAACAAGACCGACTCCGCGGTGCGTATCACGCATCTACCTACAGGTGTGGTGGTCGAGTGCCAGGATGGTCGTTCGCAACACCAGAACAAGGCTCAAGCGATGCGCGTGTTGGCCGCTCGTATCATGGATGCGCAAGTGCGCGAACAGAACGCCAAGATCGCCGCGACTCGCAAAAGTTTGGTCGGTAGTGGTGATCGCTCGGAACGTATACGCACCTATAACTATCCACAAGGGCGTGTCACCGACCATCGCATCAATCTGACGCTATATAAGATGGATGCCATCATGGAAGGCGATATCAGCGAGCTCACTAATGCACTGATGGCCGAACATCAGGCCGAGCAGCTGGCGGCCATGTCTGAAGACGTACTTCAATAGTTAATAATCGACTGCGGTTGAAGTAGCCATGCACCTTACGATACAAACTGCTTTGGCAGAGCACAGCAAGTCATTGCAAGCCGCACTGAACTTGGATGCTAGTACTGCACGCATCGAGGTGCAGTGCATGTTGCAGGAGGTGCTGCAAGTTAATCGAGCTTATCTTATTGCTCACGCTGAGCAGTGCCTTGCTGCTGATCAGCAGCAAATATATATGGCGCTCTATCAACGACGCTTGCAGGGTGAGCCTATTGCTTATTTATTGGGCTCACGCGAATTTTTCGGTTTAAATTTTAAGGTAACACCTGCGACCTTAATCCCGCGGCCGGATACCGAGTTGTTGGTCGAATTGGCCTTGCAGCGCATACCAGACTCGGCGTGTATGCGAATCTTGGATTTGGGTACGGGCAGTGGCGCGATTGCATTGAGCATCGCGAGTGAGCGCCCAGCATCCAGTCTCGTTGCAGTCGATGCTTCACTAGCGGCTTTAAGCGTGGCGCAGGAGAATCAGCGCGATCTGGCGATAGTGAATGTGAGCTTTTTGCAAAGTGATTGGTTCAGTGCGCTCCAAAGTGATTGTTTTGATGTGATCGTTTCCAACCCACCGTATATCGCCGAAGGCGATATACACTTAAGGTCGGGGGACGTGCGTTACGAGCCCATTACTGCTTTGACTGCAGGCACAGATGGGCTTAATGATATTCGTTGTATCTGCGCTCACGCCATGCAACATCTCAATAGGGAAGGTTGGTTGATGCTGGAGCATGGCTATGATCAGGCCGAACAAGTACGCGAAATTTTGCAGATTTCTGGTTTTCAGCAGATATTTTCGGCATGCGATTTGTCAGGAATTGCGCGAGTGAGTGGCGGGCAAGCAGTATTTTCCAATACGGAAATGAGTCTGAACGAAGCAAGATGAGTTTGTGAATTTGTACTTTATTTTGACTCGATCTGATTGATAGGTGCTTCTTCGTTTTGTTTTGTTTTGCTTTGCTTGTTTACTTGTCACGCCTGTTTTTTCATTGCGACCCAGATCGCTTGAAACAGTTTTTTTCTCGCCTTGTTCAATGCTAAAGCGGCATCATTGTCGCTCATCTTTGTGGCTTGCGCATCGAGTTGTTCGAAGGCAATACCGAGCTTGAGATACTTGCATGCGTTGGGCAAGGATTTGAACTTCTCATACGGCGTATTCATGTCCTTGTAGTGATACTTCTTGCGCTCCTTCCCCTTGGCATCCGTGATCGTCTCTGGAAAGAAGCACGGGCGGTGGAAGTTGACGTATGGGTTGAGGTGGTCGGCACAGAAAGCATTAACCAAACTGGCACAGTGTTGCGGGATGTGCGCATAGCCTAAGTGTTTGCGCACCACAGAAGCGTTCTTGGACTCCGCCAGCGCGTTATCATTGGACGTCCGTGGACGGGACTTGGTGAACTCGACTCGCAGCTTCTCCAGCAACTTAGCCACCTTGTAGTTGATGTACTCCGAACCGTTATCCGAATGGAATCCCAAGATGACAAACGGGAAGCCGTCCAATAACTGCCTAATGACCGGAAGCAGATACGCTTCGCTGATCTTCTCGCAGGTGGCGACGAACTGCATCTGCGTCACGCAATCCACCGCGTTGATGTGGTACACCCCTTTTACGCCATCCTGATCGCCCTGATGCACGCTGTCTATGCGGATATAGCCTGGCATACCGTTCGGGTGTGGCGCACGGCGTTTGCCAATGGGTACGCCCGTCGGATTGGTCTTGGTCCAGTGTCGCCGCTTGTTCTGATACGGCTGACCGCCACGCAAGTTGTATAGATGGGAAACCGAAATACCTGCCAGCCGTTCGAAACGCACATCGCCAAACAGATGCAGGGCACGCTCCATCAGCATCTTGGTGGCAGGGCCGGACAGCGTGCTATGCAGGGTGTCCATCTCGGCCAGCAAAGCCACATCTGCGGTCGTGTAGCGGCAGCTGAAGCCGTTCTTAGGCGCGGTGACATAGTGCTTCGTCAGCTTGCCATCCTTGCGGTATTGGCGCACCAAGCGAGTCACTTGCTGCCGTGACAGCCCGGTCATGCGCTCGATGTAGCGCAGCAATACCCCCTTGTCTGCTCGTCCGTGCGGGGCATAGCCAAACCGCTTGAGTACACGTTCGATAAATTGATTGCGCTCCTCCTTTGGGACTCGAAAGGCAACCTCAGTTGTACCGTCCAAAAATACCTTGATCTGCTCCAAGGTACGGAGCTTCGCTTCTTCCATATTGATCACCATGCCTTGCATAATGACCGAATCAAAACTTGAAACTCAGACTCATTCCTCGTTGGAAATACGAACCTCCTTCAGACTCATTTCATATTGGAAGAGGCTGTTAATTGACAGTCCTCATCAAATCACGGAAACTTCGCCCGTGCCGATTTGAACTCAGCTTGCGGGGCACGTAAAAGATTCCAGCTAAAGCGACTAAAACCCAGTCCGCTTTAGCCGACTGGGTTTTTCATTTTGGAGTGT
>JBBQKX010000028.1:0-21603 GCA_038327315.1 Burkholderiales bacterium
TATACAAAATAGAGGCCGTCGTTGAGTCGTATATGAAAGCTGTCGAGGAGATTATTAATGTGACAGATTTAGTGAAGGCATTCGACGAGGTGGTGAAGACGGGTTAACTCCAAGCGGTGATGGATGAAATTATCCTGCAAAGTAAGGTCGAGTTCAACTACAACGATGACGATGAAGACGATAGCGGCGGTACTGAAGAAGTATGATTACTTGACCTCTAGTCGCTCATCAAAGCCTAACCCTGCATTCGAGAGGGACGCCGCAAAAGCGCGGCGCCCCTCAATTTTACGTTGGGCCTCGCCTGTTTCTAAATTCGGTGGCAAATGATGAATATCGATTTTTCTATTTGGTTGAGTTTGCTGCTTTTGATCGCAGTGGCTTGGATAATTTTTCGCAAGGGCAAGGGCCTTCCTCGTGGATCAGTAGCCCTGATTCCAGCACAAGAACCGGCTGTGCCAGAAATTCATCCGCCTGTACCAAAGCCGGACCGAATTGTGATTGGCAGCAATCCAGCTTTACCCCTCGTGACGATTGAAGCGGTTCCTGCAATAGACGACTTCGAGAAAGCCAAGCCGTTAGATACCAAGAGCAATAAAAGCATCAGCCGTTTGAGTGCGTTGTGTCAGGCTGTCCCGTCCCTGCTGGTGGCTGGCGAGGCATCCGGAAAGAGGCTGATGGAGGTCGTTATCAATGGTGATCTGGTTCGGGCAGCAGATGGAAATGGTCTGCGGGCATTCGCAATGAACGGCAAGAGCATCGCTGAACATGCCCGTCTTTTCGAGGTAAGCAATCTTCAGAACATGATCAACGCTGCTGCAATCTGGCAAATCGCATCTGTTGTTGTCGCCCAGAAGCACCTTGCCGACATCAGCAGAAAACTCGACGAAATCAAGGCAGGGGTTCAGCACATCTCCCAATTTCTCGAAAACCAGAGAAAATCTCGAGTGCTGGCAACCTATGATTACCTTGGGCAAGTTTATTTGGCCATCAAGGGCGGCGACCTTCCCGATTCATCACGGATAAATTTGGAAAGCTGCGAGCGTGACTTGCTCGAAATTCAACACCACCTCGAAATGGAATACCGCCAGAAGGTCGACAAGAAGGTCGAACACACAGAGACGATCGGTACAGAAGAGCTTACAAACGACATTGGCAAGAAAATATCCGAACTTGACGAGCTTACCGAAGATATTACGCTCTGCCTGAAAACCAGAATTGCGGCTTGGCATGTCTTGTCTTTGTTCCCGGGCGACGCTCAGCTTAAGGTGGCTCGCCAGGCCAGCATTCAAAAATCCATCGATTCGTTTTCTGGCCTCGCGCCGCATTTTGAGGAAAGTCTGAAGAGTGAGATTGCTTCTGTAAACTCATTTTGGAACAAAGGTAGCACCCTAGATGCTCGCAAGCGGAACCTCAAGAGTAAGTGCATGACCGCTGCCGGGAGTTTGGAGAGCAAGGCGAGACAAAGCTCGGAGCATGTGATTCACAGTGAGCATATTTTGCTAGAACACGACCAGCCAACTCGCCTGTACCTTCAGTTTGAAAATGGCGAACTGATAGGCGCAAGACAAGCGGCTTAGTGCAGTGGGAGCAGACCACGTACCCTTGAAAGTCGTCGCTGTAGGGACGGCGGGTATGAGCCGGTCGCAGCCCAACCCATCAATCCACCGGACGCTGCGCGATAAAGCCGCGCAGCGCCGGTGATTTCAAACGTGTGTGCCGGGCATGGCACGTAACTATGTCGGTGAAAGTCCGGCAGCCAGGTTTTCGCAGAGCCGAAGGCTAGGAGAACGGCAAGGGCGTTGTCGCGAGGCAGAGTGGTCAAAGGGGTCAGCATCGCAATTGTTTTGCAAACGCAAAATTGATCACCGAGTAAACCGATGAGAACAATCGCAACCACAACAGAATTTAATGCGATGCTGAAAATCATCTAGCCCCTATTAGCACCAAACTATTTCAGAGATAAGTAAACAGAGACAATCCCGAAACTTGCGCAAAGGATTTTTGCGCCGCTTGTAGGGCGAGTTGTTGCTGAGCCAAGTCCGTCGCTGCTTGGGCGAAGTTAGTGTCCTGCAACTGTGAAAGCGTCTGTTTGTAATTCAAGCCTAGGTTGTCACCCGTAACTTGCGCCACGTCTATCCCCTGTAAGGTGCTACCCACCCCCGCATTCGCAACCGAGATTTTTTGCATCGCGGTGTCTAGCGTTTTGAGGGCAGCCGCCACCCCCGCGTTTAGCGCCGCTGTCTGTGCGGGATTACCTGGTGTTACTGGCGCACGCAGTAATGCAGCTGTATCCGCGATGGTCTGGAACAGACTGACGTTGCTGCTGGGCTGCACGGTGAAGCTATCACCATTGACTGGCGCACCACTTACCGCAAACTGCATTCCATCGAAACTGATCGCCTGTCCGCCGGTATACGGCAGTCCTGTCATACCGGCGACAGGTGTAGCTGTCGTGGTGTTGGTCACGCTATAGGTAGTGACACCCGCAGCTACGGTGAAGCTCAGGCTATAACTATTGCCTGTCAGCAAGGCCGAGTTGACCGCACTACCCTGAGTTGCCACACCGCCGCCAGTATTAGTCGCCGCCGCTTGAGTCACAAATGTGCCGTTGCCACTGGGGACGCGCATAAAAATATCCGCCCCTGAGATACTGGTTGGGACTTGTTGTCCGCTGCTAATCTGTACCGACTTCTGTCCTGCATCACCAAAATAAGCATAGCCCGCGACAGTGCCTGCAAAGGGTTGAGTCTTGGATTGAAAACCCGAGAATAGATATGCACCTGTGCCATCTTTGGTGTTAGCCAAGCTCACCAACTGCTGAAGCTGCGATTCCAAAGCAGTGGCTAAACCCTGTCTTTCAGTGTCTGTACCAGTGTTAGAGGCTTGAATCAGGGACTCGCGTGTGGTTTGCAACAATGAGGTAGCACCCTGCAAAGTAATGTCCATTTGAGTCAGTGTATTCTGTGCAGAGATGCGATTGGCTGCGTACTGCGTGTTGATTGCATCAGCCTGAGTGACATCCATAGCCTGCACAGCCGCTGCCGGATCGATGGAAGGATTGATCAGTCTTTTGCCGGTCGCCAATTGTTGTTGAGTCTGCAACAAACGTGACTGTTGCTGGTTCATTGTCGAGACGCTGCTGTCGTAAATCATATTAGTACTGATACGCATCATGCACCTACCTATCTAAGATTCAATAATGTATCGAACATCGTATTCGCCACTTGTATCGCTTTACCTGCTGCCTGATAGGCACGCTGGTAACGGATCAAGTTGGCCGCTTCTTCATCAAGATTAACACCTGATACAGACTGCTGGGCTTGCACCAACTGGGTAACCATAGTGGTCTGAGCGGTGCTCGATTGCGTCATCGCCTGAGTGGTGTTTGCCACTTGTCCGACCAGTTGATCGTACGCGCCCTGCAACGTCGTCGTTCCGCCAAACATATTCTGGTTCTGTAAACCTGCCAATAGCAAAGCGTTGCGGTTGTCTCCTACAGCAGCTGCATTGGCAGAGACATTGAACACATCGCCCGCTGCCGGTGTTCCACTAATCTGCGCTGTCCAACCGTTATAAGCCAAGGCGATACTGGTTCCGGGTGTATACGCAATCGGTGCGGCGACCGCTGGCACTGCACCCGTCACGGTGTATGTGGGTTGGGTCGCGGGTAGCACGATGGCGTTAAAAGTGATGGTCACAGGCGCTTGCACGTTCGCATTCAACGGCGCTTGAACAGCACCGTTGCTAATCTTGCCCGACCCTAGATTCGCCAATGCGGAATTTGCCAAGATGGGCGCAGCAGCAGCGAGTTTATTGGGGTCTAGTATTGTGACGGCCAATGTCTGAGAAGCGTTCGCAGTAGGACGTAAGGTATAGATGTCACCTGCGATGGATGCGCCAGATGCTAAATTAATCGTGATGCCATCCACAGTCTGCGGTAAGGCAGCGAGATTGGTAACAGTATTGTCCGACAAGCGGGTCAGCGTATAGCTACCACCCCCTGTGGCCTGCAGGGTGTAATCGCTAGTAGTCAGCGCACTGGCACTCGTGATGCTGGCACTCAACACGGCATTGCCGATGTTGTTGCTAGCAGCCCCCAGATAGGGCGTACCTACACTAAACACTGTGCCACCCAAAGCACCATTAAGATCCACACCGAGTTGATTCTGTTGATTGGCACTATCGGCGATACCGATTGCGATACGTCCCAGTGCATTCTGTGCTGGCACCAAGCTTTGCTCACGGAAGGCCACCAGCCCACCCAGTACGCCACCTTGCAGATTGTTCTGCTGCATAGGCACAATCACGCCATTCGCGTTGTATGACACATCTACCCGTGTAGGGTCGCTGCTTGATGGCGTTGCCACCAAACTAGATGCCTTTTGTCCGACCACCAAGGGTTGACCATTACCCACGAAGATGTTGTAGCTGCCATCGGTCTGTTTCACCACCGAGGCCTTGATCTGCTGATTCAGCTGACTGATCATCAAGTCGCGCTGATCCATCAAATCATTAGGCGGCTGACCTGTACCTTGCGCCACGACGATGTTCTGATTCAGTGCTGCGATCTGCTGCGCTAAAGAGTTAATGGACGAGACGCTGTTGGTGATCTGCCCGTTCACACTGGTATTCACATCGGTCAGTTGCTGTGAAATGGACTGGAAGCGCGCCACCAAAGATTGTGCATTGCTCAACACTCCCTGCCTCGCAGGTATCGAGTCGGGCATATTGGACAAAGTCTGCAATGAATTGAAAAAATTCTGCATCGCGGGTGCCAGACCTGCATTAGGGTCGGCCAGCACGTTGTCAATCTGGGTGATTTGGGTCTGATAGGTGCTCAACTGGCTGGCTTGAGCCTGCGCCTGCAAGAGTTGGTTGCCTATAAAGTCGTTATACGCACGTTGCACCGTGCTGACATTGGTACCTTGGCCGATGAATCCTGAGCCAGTGTATAGCGCGGAACTGGCTGCCTGCACATTGCGCTGCATAGAGTATCCGGGTGTATTTGCATTGGCGATGTTGTGCTGCGTGGTCGCCATGCCCGCTTGTGCGGCATTCAATCCGCTTAATCCTGTACTGATAATACTGCTCATAGTGCGATCCTTCTGGGTGTCACCGATTATGCTATATCGGTGTTATCGGCACATGGCCCTCAACCTTTAATCGAGGCCCCCGCTATGTCCACACTGTTCATCACGCGCGCCAATTTTTCCGCATAGTGCGGATCGGTAGCGTAACCGCCCTGCTGCATGGTCTGCGCCATCCCGACTGCATCGCCGCCCTGCTGCAATACAGCGTTATAACGAGGATTGTTGCTCAGCATCTTGGCATAGTCTTGGAATGCCTCGGTATAGGAACCATAGGCACGGAAGTCTGCACGCTGTGTGTGAGGCTTGCCATCCTGATACTCAGTGGTCAAAACGCTGGCGACCTTGCCCTGCCAACCCGCACCCGCTTTTATGCCAAACACGTTATGGCTGTTACTGCCATCCGCATTGCGTATCTCACGCTTACCCCAACCGCTCTCCAGCGCAGCCTGACCCAACATCAATTGAGGGGGTACGCCACTAGCCTGACTCGCTTTCATAGCGTGTGGTGTCATGCGATCGACGAAGCCTTGCTGTACGTTTTGGTTATAGGGTGTGGGAATGGCTGCCAGTGGCGCAGCACTGACAGCTCTATTGTCTGGCGATACCGGTGCCGTACTATGACGGCTCAATTGTCTGACCATGCTATCTGCCAAACCGATGCCCTTCTTAGCCATACTTTGCGCCAATTGCTGATCCAACATGCCCGTAAACATCTTGGTCTGCTCGCTATCGGACATGCCCTCCTGCGGTGTGGCCTGACGCATACTCTTAAGCATCATGTCGAGGAAAACGGCTTCAAATTGTTGAGCCGCTTTTTTCAGCGCTTCGTCAGGCGATTTCTTAGCCTGATTGCGCAATTGCGACAGTGCTTGCGCATCCATCGCTAAGGCATTGTTATTCACAGCAAAGGGCGAGTTCATCAGATCACCTCCAGCACCGCATGTAGTGCACCTGAAGCCTTCATAGCTTGCAATATGGCTAGTAGGTCTTGTGGTGTCGCACCGATAGCATTGAGTGCCTTAACCACTTCACCCAGCGATACACCCTTGGGCAACATCACTAAACCACCCTTTTCAGACTGCACCTCCACAGTGGAATTCTGAGTTTTGGCGGTCTTACCGTCGGAAAGTATACCGGGTTGACTGACTGCATTTTCGGTCTTGATTACTACGGTAAGATTACCGTGTGCCACCGAGCAAGTATCCAGCGTCACTGCCTGATTCATCACCACCGAACCGGTACGTGCATTAATAGTGACCTTAGCAATACCTTGTGCAGGCTGAATTTCCAGATTCTCGATTTTGGCGATGAAGGCGACACGTTTCGAAGCAACTGGGGCACGCACCTCGATGACACGACCATCAAGCGCACTGGCGATATCGGGTTCGATCTGTGCGTTGATGACATCGACGATACGTGATGCGGTAGTAAAGTCGCTGTCACGCAATTCCAAGTGGATGAAATCACCCTGACCCAAGGTCGTGGGCACGGCACGTTCGACGGTCGCACCATCAGGTACACGGCCGACACTCAGATGATTCACTTGTACCGAAGTCCCGTTAGCAGAAGCACCTACACCGCCAACCAAGACATTCCCTTGAGCGACTGCATAGACCTGTCCATCACCGCCTTTCAACGGAGTCATGACTAAGGTACCACCGCGCAGACTCTTGGCATTACCCAAAGAAGAAGCGGTCACATCTATGGTCTGACCTGGTTTAGAGAAAGGAGGCAAGGTCGCCGTCACCATCACAGCTGCGACGTTCTTGAGTTGTAGGCTAGTGCCCTGAGGTAGATTCACACCCATCTGCGACAACATACTGATCACGCTCTGCACGGTGAATGGTGTCTGGGTGGTCTGGTCACCACTGCCATCCAAGCCAACTACCAGACCGTAACCGATCAATTGGTTGTCACGCACGCCTTGGATATTGGCCATGTCTTTGATGCGCTCGGCGGATGCGGCCAGTGGTAGCAGCAACAGCGTTAGCAACAAAGAGGTGAATAGCTTTTTCATGGTCATACTCCTGTTCAATACGGTAAGACCGATTTGAAGAAGCGTCCCAAGAAGCCAAAGGTCCTAGCATCGTTGACAACTTCGTTCATCTCACCCGCACTCTTGAATTCGATATGTGCATCCGCGACCTGCGTGGACTGAACGACATTCAGATTCGATATTGTGGTCGGATTGACCACGCCTGAGAAACGTATGTACTGATCACTTTGGTTCAGACTGACTTGTTTCTCGCCACTCACTTGCAGATTGCCATTGGTCAGAACCTCAATCACAGTCACGGTGATGGAACCAGTCAGCGTCTCGCTGCCCGCGCCCGCACCGGTGGAGGCTGATTTATTCGTACTACTGCCATTCAATGTAAATGGATTGAGCACTGCTATCCCGTTTCTAGTCACACTAGGGGTAGAGGTTGCAGCACTGCTGCTGTTTCCTGTCGTGCCTGTGGTTGAACGGCTGCCTGCGGTGTTTTCGACCAGATTGATGGTGAGGATGTCACCAATGTTGCGTGCGCGTTTATCTTCGAACAAGGGACGGTCATTGACGCCCGCGTGATAGATGCTGCCATCCGCGATGACAGCTACAGGCTTGGCAACTGGTTTCGCCGTCATGGGCTGATGGATGCTGGTGGGCGGTGTCAAGCTGCAAGCCGACAAGCCCAACACTGCAAACAAGAACATCAATCTAAATAGGGTAGTCATGCTGTACTCCTACATCTGCGTCAGTTTCTGCAACATCTGATCCGAGGCAGTGATCGCCTTGGAATTAATCTCGTAGGCCCGCTGGGTCTGGATCATATTCACCATTTCTTCCACCACATTGACATTGGAGGTTTCGACGAAGCTCTGATTCAAAGTACCGCTACCATTGGTGCCAGGCACGGTGGTATTGGGTGTGCCTGAAGATGCGGTCTCCTGATACAGATTGCTACCTACACTTTGCAAGCCGGCCGGATTAATGAAGGTCGCCAATTGCATACTGCCTACTTGCACAGGCGCGGTCGACCCTTGTTGCAATACCGATATCACCCCATCCAGACCTATGGTCACACTGGTGGAGTTGGCCGGAATAGTGATAGCAGGCTGGATGGCAAAACCATTCGCGGTGACCAACTGACCTTGACTGTTACTCTGCATCGAGCCGTCACGGGTATAAGCGGTCGTGCCATCTGGCATCAACACCTGTAAGAACCCTGCACCCTGTATCGCGACATCTAGTTGATTACCTGTTTGTTGCAGATTGCCTTGGGTGTGTATACGTTCTGCCGCGACGGGACGCACACCCGTACCAATCTGCAAGCCAGAAGGAACTTGGGTCTGCTGCGATGACTGTGCGCCAGGTTGGCGTATGGTCTGGTAGAGCAAGTCTTCAAACACTGCACGCGAACGTTTGAAACCATTGGTGCTGACGTTGGCCAGATTGTTGGAGATCACGTCCATCTGCGTCTGTTGCGCATCCAGTCCGGTCTTAGCTATCCATAAGGAACGTATCATGATGTAACCCTTTCAAATTCGGCTGATTTAGCCGGTCACCGTAAGCAATTGCGTCGCTTTTTGTGAATTGTTATCTGCGGTCTGCAACATCTTCATCTGCATATCAAACTTGCGCGATAGCGAGATCATGCTGACCATCATCTCCACCGTATTGACGTTGCTGCCTTCCAAGCTACCTTGCACCACTTGCACGTTTTCATCGACAGGTGCTGCTCCGCCTTTGGTACGGAATAGACCATCTGCGCCTCTATCCAGTTGACGCTCGGGTGGATTGACTAGCTTCAAGCGCCCGACCACCACCACTTGTGAAGCGTTCGCGCCACTCGGCACAGTGGAGATAGTGCCATCCTTGGCGATAGATACTTCGGTATCGGGTGGCAAGGTGATGGGGCCGCTTTCGCCCACTACATTCATACCGTTACGGGTCTGTAAGATACCGTTGGGGGTGACTTGTAAGCTGCCGTTACGGGTATAGCCTTCTTTACCGTCCGGTCCTTGTACAACCAACCAGCCACCACCTTGGATGCCGACATCCAGAGGACGTCCCGTGGGTTGTAAACCCGCCGAGCTGAAATCCGAACCCACTGAAGCATCGACCACAAAAGTACGAGTAGGCAAACCATCACCTTTCAACGGCACGGCACGGAAGCTATCCAAAGCGGCGCGAAAACCATTGGTATTCGCGTTCGCCAGATTCTCCGTGACCGTAGCCTGCTGTTGCAGTACCTGCGAAGCGCCAGTCATTGCGGTGTAAATCAGTCTATCCATGTCGTACTCCTAGTCTGTGCTGCAGCCTTATCTCAGGTTGATCATGGTTTGCATCAATTGATCCTGAGTTTTGATGGTCTGCGCGTTGGCCTGATACGAGCGCTGCGCGGTAATCATGTTGACCAACTCCGCAGTCAGATCGACGTTGGAATCCTCTACAGATCCGGATTGCAACACACCCAAACTGGATGAGCCGGGTGCGCCAACCAATGCCAGACCGGATGCGCTGGTTGAAGTCCATTGATTGTTACTCATGGCTTGCAAGCCCTGTGGGTTAGAAAAACTAGCCAACACCACCTGCCCCATGTTCTTGGTCTGACCATTGGAATAACGACCCACGATAACGCCATCAGCGCCGGTATTGATGCTATTCAACTGGCCAGTGGTGTAGCCGTCTTGGCCTAGGCTGTTCACGCCGAAAGCGGTGCCGTACTGTGTAGAACCCGCAAAATCTATCGTCAGACTCTGTGCAACCGCACCTGTCGGTGTAAATGCCGCAGAAAGTGTAGGCGCAACAGGTGCAGCCAGCGTACCGTTAGTATTGAAGGTCAATACAGTTAAAGGTGCTGCGGGAGCGGGTATTGGCGTACCGTCCACGGTCAGGTAAGTGTTCCATGTAGACGAAACCGCTGTAGTCGCAGTCGGTGCGACTGGACCGAAAGCTGCGGCGGCAACTGCGCTTGTGGTAACTGTTGTGCCGCTGGTGATGGCACTGATGGTGTAAGGGGTGCCGCCTACTGTAATCGTATTACCCACCGTCAAACCAGCAGTTGAGCCTAAGGTCATCACATTTGAACCCGCTGCCATGGTCGCCGTACCCAAGCTCGCGACCGGTAGGGCCTGACGCTGAAAATACATGGCTGAGACATGCGCGTTACCAAGACTGTCGTACACAGTCGCAGAGGTCGAGTTGTTGTAAGAGGTCGGGTCGACCGGGTTGAACGCTGGGTTGGCCGGCACAGGTGCATTCGCATTCATGCTCAGGCCTGCCGTCACATTGACCGTCGCCTTGGGTGCCAGCATCGCGGCGGACATCTGCAATGGACCCGGTGTAGAGGTCAAAACGACACCCAATGCATCGACGGGGTAACCGGTGAGCTTGAGCCCCTTGTTGTCCACGATGAAACCGTTCTTATCCAACTGAAACTGACCGTTGCGGCTATAGCTGGTCGCACCGTTGTTATCCATGCGATAAAAACCGCCACCGCTGATGGCGATATCCATGGAGTTATTTGTTGCGGTGATATTACCTTGTCCGAACTGTTGGGCAACGGTGGCGATAGATGCACCCGTACCTGCTTGCACCCCACCGCCAGAAGAACCACCCGTACCCCCAAGTGTGTTGGCGTAGATATCTGAGAATTGAGCTTGAGATTGCTTGAAGCCGGCCGTATTTGCATTCGCCACGTTATTACCGATGACGTCCAGATTCTTGCTTGCTGCGCTCAAACCACTTAATCCTTGTTGAAAGCCCATGTTGTTCTCCTAAAATTTCAGTTATATAGAAACGGCGCCACTATTCGGGGCGATCAATCAAAAGATTTGTTGTACCTGCGCAAAGTCCACCATGCCATTCATGCCGACATTCAAACTCACACCCTTGGGGCTAGGTGTCACCCCATTTACCACGTTGTATTCCAAACTACTGACATCGACACTTGTGTTTCCTTGTAAAGCACTGACCGAATAACTGTAAGCTCCATTGGGCATCGCATTACCCGAATCATCCTTGCCATCCCACTGCCAAACCTGCATGCCAGCAGGCATCGCGCCATAACTGAGCGTACGCACGGTGTTGCCGTTCGCATCGTTGATATTGATCTGCATCTTGCTCGCCGAGCCCGCAAGATTGATACCCCCAGTGGCAAGACCATTAGATAGATCCAAATTACTACCTGGTGTCAGTACACCATGTCCAATTAGGGCCGCTGCTTGCAGGGTCTGACCGGTGGTGACACTGTTACTCATGGCTTGCAGCGTGACGTTCAATTGATTGATACCGTTGACCGTATTGAGCTGCGCCATCTGCGAAGTCATTTGGGCGTTATCCATGGGATTCATGGGATCCTGGTTCCGCATCTGGGTAACTAACAGTTTTAGAAAAGTGCTTTGTGAATCAGCAATGGGATTGGCCGTCTTGTTGGCTAATGAACTTGAACTGGCGTTAATGCCACTGAACAGTGCATTGGCATTATTGGATTGTGGGGCGTTGATCATGATCTCTCCTCAGCTTATTGACCTATGGTCAACGTCTTGGTTAATAATACTTTAGAGGTATTCATCACCTCCACGTTGTTCTGATAAGAACGCGACGCCGAGATCATATTCACCATCTCGTCCACCACATTCACATTTGGCATAGCCACATAACCCTGCGCATCAGCATTCGGGTGTTTGGGGTCGTAGACCATCTTCATGGGCGCATTGCTTTCCACCACAGCCTGCACCTTGACGCCTTGCGCACTTTGGCTACCCATAGGGGTGGCACTGAACACCACCTCCTTGGCCTTATAGGGTTTGCCATCGGCACTAGTGGTACTGTCGGCATTTGCCAGATTACTGGCGACCACATTGAGGCGTTGCGACTGAGCGGTCAGGGCAGAACCGGCAACGTTGAATATATTGAATAGCGACATGATTTACCCCTGTATGGCTTGCATGATTTCTTTAATTTCATCGCTAATGAACTTGACGCTGGCTTCATAGCGCAAGGCGTTATCAGCAAATTGAGCTCGCTCAGTATCCATCTCTACAGTATTACCATCGGCGCTCGCTTGCGTGGGAGTGCGATACATCACTGGCGAGCCCAAGATATTTGTTCCCGTATTCCCTTGCAGATGAAGATTGGTGGTCGCGCTCATTTCCAATTTACCACCCGAACCAGACAAAGCGTTTTGCAAAGCACTCGCAAAATCAATGTCTCTAGCTTTGTAGTTGGGGGTGTCTGCGTTGGCTATGTTGGAAGCCAACAGTTCCTGCCGCGAAGCCCGTAAGCTCAGCGCAGTCTGTTGGAACCTGAGTGCATCATCCAGTTTGCTGACCATCTCATCCTCCTCGTTAAAGTGATACTGATTTCATGATTGCCATAGTAAGGGGATGAAATTCTGTTTATGTATCGAATAAGCGCGGATTTCTGCTTCAATTCAAACGGTCGTTTTGACGCAAGATGCGCACAATGATCATCATGAAAAAGCTGCTCATCCTATTTTTATTGTTATTCGCCAGTACACCGGTATGGTCTGCGATGCAAGACCATCAAGTGCTGCGTGACATGGTCGCGAGCTTCGTCAAGCAGCAGACCGCCGCTATGCATGACAAAGTCAACTATCAGGTCGACGAGATAGACGGCAGAATCAATCTAAGTGCATGCAACAAAATTCAAGTGTTCCTGCCCTCAGGTTCGCAGTTGATAGGCAGAACATCGGTAGGCGTACGTTGTAATGACACGCAGGCTTGGACAGTCTTTGTGCCAGTACAGATCAAAATCAGCATGGACCTACTAATCAGTAAACGGCAATTGACCTCTGGCCACGTGCTACAAGCAGATGACCTCTATCCCCAGACCATAGAAGTCACCCAGTTGAGCGGCCTGAGCGATATGCAGAAGGTGATAGGTAAGGTTTTGCGATTCAGCATCGCTGCTGGCCAGGTAATGCGCGAAGACATGTTGCGTGCGCCATATAGCGTAACCCAAGGGCAGACAGTGCAATTGCTGGTGCAAGCCAGTGGCTTTAGTGTAAGCGGCAGTGGTCAGGCGCTCGCCAACGCGATCGCAGGCCAGTATGTGCGAGTCAAAAATGATGCGGGTGGCGTAGTAAGTGGTATGGCACGCGATAACGGCATCGTAGAACTCATGCCATAACGATTAGATTCAGTGAGTTACAATACCAACTAGCAACATCAACAAAAATATATTGCTGCAGGCCTAAAGTTTTAAATCTTTTGTCCGATAAGGTATCCAACGACCCGCTAAAATGGGTATAAATACAGACTGAGAGGAACATCGTGAAAATTGATAAACCCAGCATACCGCTCCCTGCGACAGAAATTGGGAGTAAACAACAACCTCGTGCTAACACTAGTGCCGCCAAATCCAGCTCCTCGGATGCGCCTAGTAGTACCAGTGTTTCGCTAGGCCAACGCGCTACCCAGATGCAAAGCATGGAAAGTAGTATGGCCAGCACCCCAGTGGTTGACGCGAAAAAAGTCGCCGAGATCAAGCAAGCCATCACCGAAGGTCGCTTCCAAGTCAATTCTGGCGTGGTTGCAGACAAGTTACTTGAGAGCGTCAGAACTTTGATCGCACACGGGTAAGGCCTTGCAAACGAGCTTGGACAAGAGTATCCATAATTCACTAAGCACCGAACTGGCGGCTTTGCAAACTTTTGTCAGCCTCTTGGAGCAAGAGCAACTTGTCCTACTGGAAAACGATAGCGATGCCTTGATGCGACTAGCAGAGCAAAAGTCTGCCAGTGCCCTGCTCCTCAACCAGCTCGTAGATAAGCGCACTCAGTCACTACGGGCGCTACTCCCTGATTTAAAGATTGCCACCATTGCGAACTGGCTGCAGCAGAACCAAATTGCTGCAGTACCTGTATGGGATGCTATCTGCGCACTGGCGGAACGTGCTTTACAGATTAACACCACCAGTGGCGAGCTGATAAATCTCAAGCTACAACACAACCAACAGGCATTGGCTCTGCTCAGTAGAGCCAATGAAACCGCCAATTTGTACGGCCCCGACGGACAACGCAATCTCCCTTCCTCCAGCGGAAAGTCCATCGCCAGCGCTTGAAAATCAAATGTCAGTCGTTAGACATTAATTACTGCATCCCAAATCCTGCTTACTATTCAACTGCAGTCACGTGCTCAGTATCGGGTGAGAGTATGGTGATGCTGACGCGGCGGTTCTGCGCTCTATGCTCGGGTGTATCGTTAGCGACCACCGGATGATTGGCTGCCATACCAACGGCAGATAGACGTAATTCAGGTACACCATGTTCGATCAGCATGCGCACCACGGAGCTGGCACGCGCTGCAGAAAGCTCCCAGTTGGACGGAAACATAGCCGTATTAATTGGTACATCGTCGGTATGACCTTCCACTTCTATGGGTTGATCCTCACGACTCAAAACTTGTGCAACTTGGTTCAGGACCTCAACCGCTGCGGGCTGCAGACGCGCTTCGCCCTCTTTGAACAATGAACTGGCGCTAATATCGATTACTACCCCACGCTTGGTTTGCTCCACACTCACCTGTCCCTGCTTGATCATAGGTGCCATGGTACGACTCAAACCATCTGCGATAGCCTTCATCCTGAGTAGTAGCTTGCGCTGCTGCTCCCCCAGACGCGCGGTACGACGGTCGACCAATGCCTTCAGCATCTGCTCTTGTTGATTGATGATGAGACTATCGGTCGAAACGTTGGGCTGATTAGTGAAGGCGATGTTAAGTGAATCACTGAATATTTTGTACTTAGCTTCATTCACCGAGGAGAGCGCGTACAACACCACGAATACCGCGAACAGCAAGGTGATGAAGTCAGCATAGGAGATCAGCCAACGGTCAGGATTGTCGTGCTCGATGCGTTTTCTGCGCCTAGTCATGTTATTCCAGGTAACCCTGTAGTTTCAGCTCCAGCAAACGTGGATTCTCACCGGAAGCAATTGCAGTCAGTCCATCAACGATCATCTCGTGCATATCGCTCTGACGCATGATGATGTTTTTAAGTTTGTTAGCGATAGGAATGAACAACAGATTAGCAAACGCCACACCATAGATGGTGGCGACGAAAGCCACCGCGATACCCGCACCCAACTTGCTTGGCTCAGACAAATTCTGCATCACATGCATCAAACCCAGTACCGCACCTATGATGCCTATGGTGGGTGAATAGCCGCCGGCCGCTTCCCAAACCCTTGCTGATTGCCAACGCAGTTGTTCCCAACGGTGTATCTCTACTTCCATCACTTCGCGTATCTTTTCTGGTGAAGCGCCATCTACCAATAGTTGTAGGCCTTTATTGAGGAACGGGTCCTGCACATGCTCGATACGTGGTTCTAACGACAACAAGCCAGACTTACGTGCGACTAAGCTCCAGTCTATCAACTCATACAACAGCGCCTCACCATTGAGCTTGGGCTCTACAAACACCCAGCGGCCCATCTTGATGGCGGTGACAAAAACTTGCATACGGCATTGCACCATCACCGCACCCAAGGTACCGCCAAACACAATCAGAAATGCTGTGCCCTGAAATAAAATATCAACACCACCACCTTCCAACAGTTGTCCGGTAGCAATACCAGTCAGACCGACCAACAGACCCAATATCGTGAGCTTGTCCATCATTGGCCTTTCAGAGTGCTACGCAAACGTGCCACAGCCTGAGTGTGCAATTGCGAGACACGAGACTCACTTACGCCCAATACTTCACCGACCTCGCGCAGGTTCATCTCTTGCTCGTAGATCATGCCCATCAGCATGCACTCGCGCTCGGGTAGATTCTCAATTGCATGCATCAAGGCCTCGCGGAATCGCTCGTCCTGTATCAACATCATAGGATCACTGTCGTTATCGATAGAGAAACGCTCGAAGAAATCCTTTTCTTCTTCGTGGAAGTCTTCGTAATAGAGCAATTGTGAACCATGTGCATCCTGTAACATCTGCTGATATTCCAACAGTGGGACACTCATCTCCTTGGCAATCTCACTCTCATTAGGTGCTCTGCCTAGTTTCTGCTGTAATTTATTGATTGCCGACTCAATTTGGCGCATATCACGGCGCAGACTGCGCGGTAGCCAGTCAGCACTGCGTAATTCATCCAACATCGATCCGCGTATGCGCTGTGTGGCATAGGTCTCGAACTGTGCACCATGCAAATCATCATAACGGCTAGCTGCATCCAATAAACCTATCATGCCAGCTTGAATGATGTCGTCTATCTGCACGCTATAGGGCAACTTGGTCATCAATTGATGGGCCAGACGTTTCACCAGCGGCGCGTACTCCCTCAGGCAATAGTCCTTGTCTTGTAATCCGTTAACGGTATACATGATCTCTTCCTACCATTTGTGCTGCGCCACGCGTCTGACGCATCAAGCTCTGCATCATGCCGCTGATACTTTCCGCGGACTCATCACTGCTTACAGGGAAGTTCAAAAACTGCTGTGCAAGTGCTACATAGGCTAATGCAGAAGGCGAAGTCGGGAATGCCTCGACCACTGAACGGCCGAGTTGCGTTGCGCGTTTCTGTCTGTCATCCAATGGAATGTAACCAGCATATTCCAAACGTGCGGACAGATGCAGACGGGCGACCTTGTCCATGTTCTCGAACACGGTAAGTGCGGCTTGCTCATCCACAACACGATTTATCACGATCTCGAAATTAAGCTTGGCATTCTCCAAAGCCAGACGCTTGATCAGCGTGTAACTCTCGGTAATACCGCTGGCGGTAGCATCGACCACGACCAATAACGAAATACCGTTTACCATACTTGATGATGGCGACCCAAGACCAGCACTCACCGCACCATCCACCAGTAACACATCCACACCACTGCTAACAGCGGTCACCGCCTGCTCCAAGCGTGCCTGTTGTGTAGCGCTCATTTGCTTAAGTCCAGACATGGCACGCGCAGCCGACAAGATGGCATAACCCTGACTGCGCAGCACCGCTTGCTGAATTTCACAATGTCCATGTGCTACATCCAATAAATCATAGCGTGAGGACAACATCAGTCTGTCGACCAGATTGCCCGGCGCATGATTCTCATCTAACACCAATACATCCTTGCCTGCACGCGCCAAAGCGGCCGCCAGATTAATGGTGATGCTAGTACGCCCCACCCCAGCTTTACCCGCGATAATGCTGAGCATACGCGTCTGGTTACCCATCAACATACGGCGCAATCCATCGGCCTGATCTAAATATTGTTCGCTGCGCATGACTTAACCCATCCTGATGCTAGTCGCCGCACGTTGTGGCGGACCTCCGGCTGCCATCAGCACAGGAAAGTCCAGCTCGCGTGTTGTAAACGGCGTGTTGTGCTCTGCAGACTTTATGGTGCGATGTAACAGGTAATCCAGATTCACCGGATGTAGATCCTCTGGTACACGTTGACCGTTGGCCATGTAATGCATAGTCAGACGATGACGCAAGGCGACATCTAGTACCGCACCTAAAGTGACTGCCTCATCCAGCTTGGTGGCAATGCAACCTATGACTTTCTCGCTGTAGTACATACGCACCACATCATCCAAGGTCTCACCCGAACTTGTGGAATTGAGCAACAACAATCTACGCACATGAGTAGCGTCGAACATCTCGTTCTGATTAGCGACGCGCTCGTCACGTTGTCCCATACCCACGGTATCGATAAGCACTAGATGCTTGCCGCGCAAGGAAATCAATGTACGTTTCAAGTCGTCAGTATCCTTCACTGCATGCACTGCAACGCCTAGGATTTTGCCGTAGATTTTGAGTTGTTCATATGCGCCAATACGATAACTATCTGTTGTCAGTAGCGCGACTTTGTCTGAGCCGTAACGCACCACTGCACGCGCAGCTAATTTGGCTGTAGTGGTAGTCTTACCCACACCGGTAGGTCCAATCAAGGCATACACGCCACCGCGTGTCACGATGTCATCCTCCGTGCCCGATACTTGCAGATTGTTCTTCAGCACTTGCTTGATCCAAGCAGCCCCCTCTTCTTTACCACTGGGCATTTTACCTACCAACTGACTAGCCAACATGGAGCTGAAGCCTGCGTTTAACAAGCCGCGCAACAAGCCTGCCCGATTGGGGTCTTGACGTTGCACATCACTCCAAGCCATCGCAGATATCTGTTGTTGTAACAAGTCATGCATGGACTTAATCTCGTCTAACAAACCCTCGTTGTGGTCCTGCACCTCTCTCTTCACCACCTGTGGTTTGACGACTTGAGGCTGGGCAGCTTGAGCTTGGGCCATTTGAGGTTTAACTGCAGTCACGGTGGCAGAAGGTTGTGGGGCTGAGCGTATAACCTTGGGTATGAACGCTTCGACTCTAGGCGCGGCCGTAGGCATCTCATGAACGGGTGCTCTTCTGGCGGTAGTGGGTATAGCTGTTTGTGGCTTATGGTCCACCGAGTTCTGGGTCATCATGACAATGTCCTCATTGTCCAAGGCGATGATCTCTACACCATTAGCCACTTTACGGTTGGAGATGATGATGGCGTCATCGCCTAATTCATTATGTATATCCCGCAGTGCTTGACGTGCGGTTGGGGCGAAGAATTTACGGATGCTCATGACCTACCTCCTACAGTTGATGTGACACGTATGGTCTTGAAATCTGGGATTTCATCATGCGATATCACTCTTAATTGGGGCACAGCACGCTTAAGGAAGCGGGCCAGCAAATCTCTTAATTGCGCGGGTACCAACAACACTGTGGGCAGACCCAGCTGCTCTTGAGCCTTGGCAGCTGCGCGCGTCTCACGCAACACGGTATCGGCCAAACCAGGTTCTATACCCACGCCTTCTTGGCTGGATTGCATGGCTTGTATGAGGATGTATTCCAACTCCTGATCTATGCCTATGACTTGGAGTTCTTGGGCGGATGGATAGAACTGCTGCACGATGGCGGGTCCCAAAGCCACACGCACCAGACTAGTTAACTGAAACGGATCTTGAGTGCGTGATGCGTTCTCTGCCAAAGTCTCGACGATGGTGCGCATATCGCGGATATGCATACCTTCGTCCAACAGGTTCTGCAGCACTTTCTGGACCGTACCCAATTGCAGAGTCTTGGGAACCAAATCTTCAGTGAGCTTGGGTGCGCTTTTGCCCAGATGATCTAGTAATTGTTGTACTTCTTGACGGCCTAATAACATCGAAGCTTGTGTATTGATGATGTGGCTCAGATGGGTCGCAACCACGGTACTTGGATCGACCACGGTATAACCCATCACCTGTGCCTGATCGCGCAACTCCGCTTCTATCCAAATCGCAGGCAGACCAAAGGCTGGATCTCGAGTCACATTTCCTGGCAACTGACCGCTGACGCTGCCAGGATTGATGGCCAACAACATATTCGGATAGGACTCGCCACTACCTACTTCCACACCCTTGAGGGTGATGCGATAACCGTTAGGACGCAATTCCAAGTTGTCTCGGATGTGTACTGCAGGTGGCAAAAAGCCCATGTCCTGAGTGAATTTTTTGCGTATGCCTTTGATGCGGCGCAACAGGTCGCCATCCTGTGCCTTATCTACCAGCGTGATAAGACGATAGCCAACTTCCATACCCAACATATCGACCTGAGCCACATCTTCCCAGCTCGCATCTGCTGTCTCGGTCATAGCCTGTGGCACGATTTCGGCCTTTTGCTGCGCCTCTTCCCTTTCGGTTTTTTGTGACAAGTAATAAGCCAACACAGCCATACTGCCGCCCAACATGATGAAGGCGAAGTGCGGCATCCCAGGAATCATGCCCATCATGGCGATGATGACACCGGTCAACATAATGACCTGCGGTTGCTTAAACAGTTGACCGACCAGTTGCTGCCCTACGTTCTCATCTGTGGAGACTCGGCTGACCACCAGACCGGCAGCAGTCGAAATCACCAGCGCAGGAATTTGTGCAACTAGTCCGTCGCCTATGGTCAACAAGGTGTAGTTCTTAGCCGCGACCGCGATATCCAGATTGTGTTGCAACACACCAACGATCAAACCGCCGACGATATTGATTAGCAGGATGATGATGCCTGCAATCGCGTCACCGCGCACGAACTTGGAAGCACCATCCATCGCACCGTAGAAGTCCGCCTCTTGTGAAATCTCAGCACGGCGGCGGCGCGCCACATCTTCTCCAATCAAACCTGCGTTCAGATCAGCATCAATCGCCATCTGCTTACCGGGCATCGCATCCAAAGTGAAACGTGCACCGACTTCAGCAATACGACCTGCACCCTTGGTGATAACCACAAAGTTGATGACAACCAAGATTGCAAACACCACGATACCGACAGCGTAGTTGCCACCGACCAAGAAGTGACCAAAGGATTCGATTACCTTACCGGCCGCATCAGGGCCGGTATGACCTTCCAATAACACCACACGGGTGGAGGCAACGTTCAACGACAAACGCAACAAGGTGGTAATCAACAGGATGGTTGGGAAAGCTGCGAAATCCAAAGCCTTGGTGGTATTCATGCTGACCAGCAGCACCATCACAGCAATCGCGATATTGAACGTGAACAGGATATCCAAAAGGAACGGCGGCAATGGCAACACCATCATCGCCAGGATCATCACAATCAGTATGGGGCCTGCGAGTCCGCGCAGATTGGCCATGCGTTTCAGAAATGACTGTAGGTCAACGAGATTCATGTTCATTGGCCTTTGTTTGCTATCGTTACATGGTATGTGTTGTACATCGTGTCCCCTAACTCGCTATCCCGTTCGGTCAGATTCGACTTCATGGCTCAAGCGTATTATCGGGAACCTGGTAGTAATCGATTGCAGGATAAAGCGGGGAATTGTGCGGCTATTTGCCTACTATGACTTGCGACTCAAAATTTGTAAGCCTTGAACATGACTTGCAACTCAGCCAAATTGTTCGCCAATACATCGACTGTCTTAGCACAAGCACCCACAAACTCTTTTCCATCGATCTTCCGTCTCTTAAGGTGCGCTTCACATCTAAGAGACCTAGGATACATTTGATGGCATGCGCTCTACATTCTTTGAAATTTGATGACAGATCAGTTGAAAAATAAGTAACTGTCTATTTTAATACCCCTGCGGAAAGAGGGTCGAGTTCTGGAGGTACTTCCAGCGCCTGTGGTTCATTCGGACGGGCACCACCTTGTTTTTGGTAATGACGCAACTGATAAACATAGGCCAATACCTCTGCCACAGCGGTATAAAGTGCTTGCGGAATGGCCTGCCCTAATTCGGTATGTTTATGCAAAGCACGCGCCAGCGGTGGGGCCTCTAAGATAGGTACATTATTTTCTTTGGCAATCTCGCGGATGCGTTGTGCAATCACATCCGAGCCCTTAGCGACCACAATAGGTGCATTGAACATCGAGCCTGATTTACGCCCTAGTTTTCCTCCTGAATCGCTGCTGTACTTCAGCGCCACGGCATAATGCGTAGGGTTGGTCACAACCACATCTGCGGTCGGTATCGCGGCCATCATGCGGCGGCGGGCAGCCTCACGTTGTAGGTTGCGGATACGCCCCTTGACCATC
>JBBQKX010000029.1:0-20772 GCA_038327315.1 Burkholderiales bacterium
TCGCATCCAACTCGGCAAGAGCTTCACCACCGCTGAGAATAGCGATATCGTCGCTTTTTTGAAGACACTGACAGGCAAACAGCCATCTTTCCTATTGCCAATCCTGCCGCCCTCCAACGACAAGACACCGAAACCGCAACCCTTCAACTAATCGTAAAAATCTGATGTGAATTGATTCATCACTACCGATTCCACGTAACGCGGTAAATCAAATGAAAAGCAAACTGGGAGCAGTCATCGATCCCGTCGAATTACGCCGAAATGCGGAAGCTCAACTGCAAGCGCAACAACCGAAAGTAGTCCCTCCAGATGCCGATATTTACAAATTGCTGCATGAGCTGGGTGTTCACCAGATAGAACTAGAGATGCAGTACGATGAACTAGAGATGCAGAACTATGAGCTGCAGCAGTCTCACTCAGCAACTGAAGCAAGCATGGCACGTTTTACCGAGTTTTTTGATTTCGCACCAACCTGTTATCTTATTTTGAAGCGCAATGGTGCCATTGATGAGATCAATCTAACTGGTGCCAGCCTCATCGGAATGGAGCGGTCTAAACTGATTGGTCGGCGCCTGGGAAGTTTTGTGGCTGATGAGTCCGCTTCTGCCTTTGCCGCGTTTCTGCATAAGGTATTTTCCGATTCTGCCCGAGCGTTCTGCGAGGTGGCGTTTGTCACCCCAGACCAAAGCCTGCTCTTTGTGCATATCGAGGCGATTGCAGATCCTTCCAGAGGAATCTGCCGCACCACCTTGATAGACATCAGTGAGCGCAAGCGCGCTGAAGAAAAATTGCAATTGGCCGCGACCGTCTATCAGTCCCTTGGTGAGGCGGTCATGGTTGCCGATGCCAATAACAACATCATTGCAGTCAATCCAGCATTTACCAAACTCACGGGTTATACAGCAGAGGAAGCTGCTGGCCGTAAAACCAATATGCTGAGCTCAGGTCGGCATGATGTGCGTTTTTATCAGGCCATGTGGCATTCTCTTAATACCACCGGACGATGGGAAGGGGAAGTCTGTAACCGACGCAAAAATAGCGAAGAATATTTTGAGTGGTTGATGATAAGCACTGCCTACGACAGTGACGGCGCTGTGCAGCGTCGGGTGGGCTTATTCTCCGACATTACTGAACGCAAGCAGGCCGCTGCGATATCCCGTTATCAGTCCAGCTTTGACCCACTCACAGAATTGCCAAACCGGCGTCTGTTTCATGACCGTCTGCAACAGGAAATCAAAAAAGCCAAACGTGATGGTAAAAAGCTGGCGTTGATGTTCCTCGATCTTGACCTATTCAAAGACATCAACGATACGCTCGGCCATGCCATGGGCGATGTACTCCTCAAAGAGGTTGCAAAACGTCTTACTCAATACGTACGTGAGGCTGACACTGTGGCGAGGATGGGTGGCGATGAATTCACCATCATCATGGGTGAGTTGGATGACATAACCAGCGTCGAACGGGTTGCCCAGCGCATCTTGCAAGGCATGGCCGAACCTTTTAAATTGGGGAGTGAACTTAGTTATATTTCCGTAAGTATTGGCATCACACTTTACCCCGATGATGCGACCGAGGATGAGGAGCTACAGAAAAAAGCTGACCAAGCCATGTATGTGGCCAAACGCCAGGGCCGCAATCGTATTTGCTACTTCACCCCATCCATGCAAGAGTCCGCACAGACAAGGCTAGAGCTGACCAATGCATTGCGTGGTGCGCTTGCTGGCAACCAGCTCTGGGTTGCTTACCAACCGATTGTTGAATTGGCAACGGGTGCCATTCACAAAGCTGAGGCCTTGCTACGTTGGCAACATCCCGAGCGTGGTCTGATTAGCCCAGCAGAGTTTATCCCGCTAGCCGAAGAATCTGGCCTAATTATCAGCATTGGGGATTGGGTATTTCGTCAAGCCGCGCAACAGTTACACAAGTGGCGTGCAGATTTCCATCCGAATTTCCAGATCAGCGTGAACAAGTCTCCTATCCAGTTCAGGGCTGCGCCGAATCTTAATACACCATGGATCGATCAACTTCAGCAGCTTGGTCTGGATGGACAAAGTATCGTGGTCGAAATTACCGAAGGATTGCTGATGGATGCCAGCAGCAGCATCACCGATAAACTGCTTGCACTCCGCGACGCAGGCATACAGCTTTCGCTGGATGATTTTGGTACAGGCTACTCGTCATTGTCCTATCTAAAAAGGTTTGACATTGATTACCTCAAAATTGACCAGTCTTTCGTAAAAAACCTTTCCCCAGACTCCGATGATATGGCGCTATGCGAGGCCATCATTGTCATGGCACACAAACTGAAAATCAAGGTGATCGCCGAAGGGGTTGAAACTGCCGAGCAACGCAATCTGCTGACTGCGGCTGGTTGTGATTATGGGCAAGGATATCTGTGGTCAAAACCTGTGCGGCCGGAGGAGTTTGAGATTTTGCTAATGAAGCCGAAAGTAGCTTAAGTTAATAGATTTGCTTAGTTAGAGCTTAGCTAGCAAAGCTCTAAACATACCAATATAGGCCTGGGCTTAATTCATCGCGGTATCGGCGTTTCTCATGAGCTGTAACTCCCCTTACTGTGTCTTATATATGTAGCAATTCCAGCACTCGAAGTAATACTAAATTAACTAGACTGACTGACGCTCAATTAGCGTTAGGCGTCGAACTCATAATTCGAATCCACATGTTTAAATATCACATCGGCTATGCTCAAAAATGCTTCTCTAGTTCAGGGAATAGTTCACGCTCTTCAAACCTGACATGCTCGCTTAATTTTTTCCCAAATCGATTAAGGAACACTACATCGTTACTTTTCAGTCCTTCTAACATCATCATAAGTTCGCGATGATCTGATCGAGTGCGGTCGGCTAGTGATTGTGCCAATGTACCGTCTAGCAAGATTAGCAGTGTCTTTTCTTCTTGTTCGAAGTGGGTGCGCAGCTCGCCTAAACATGCCTTGGCTGCTCGCTGACAAGCCAAACTGACTGCCGCTGAATCTCCTGATAGCGCTACATCCACACAAGCCTTTGCCAATTTGAGCGCGGTGTGATGCTCGCGTGACAAAGGTTGCAACAACGCACTTCTTTTCATGGCGAATTAAATCAACCGAATGGCGATGTCGGGTTGGCTGGCGGTGCGAGTGAAATGGATAGCGATCTGCCCTGGCTCGCGGCTGACATAGTTGATTTCTATACCTTCGCCGTAGCGTTGCAGTAATTGGTTTAGCAAAGGTATCGGGTCGTGATCATTAACGAAGTACATGGTCTCACCATCTCGTAGTGCATCCATTGCACCAAAGATTGCCGCATGGCGGAAGCGTTTGGCGATGCCACGTGCATCGAATAAGTGAACGGTTTGAGTGGTAGTTGAGCAATCGTGTGACATGTCGAATCCTTGTGTGTAGTTATATGAAGGTGAAACGTATGTTGCGTAGATGCATCATCCGAGTTTTATTTTCTCGATTGCTACTGCTTTGACGAAAAGAATATCGTTCTCCAGTCGCATGTGCTGGAACAAATCTTTGACTAATTCATGCAGCCCCAAGTACAGCGCGGTGTAACTTCCGCAAGCGTTGGGGGGCAAAGTGAAATCGTCGGTGACGCGCAGCATTTTTTGCAGGATCAAATCATCCACATGATGCTCGGACATCATCATGCGGATTGGGTTGGCAACTGTACCGAAGGGTGGCCTAGCAGGAGCGGTATCGGATTCCAATGCGAGCATATAGGGAAACAGGATGTGTTCCTCTTTCATTAAATGCGTATCCATATCGTCGCGCAATTGCTTGAACAAAACGGCAAGTTCCCCAAGTTCAGGATGGTTGTCACCATGTACTTGGACGACTTTATCGAGTAGTGGCGATAGGTCGTTTAGTGCATTTTTGGTATAGGGGTGATGGTGTTGCAAAAGATGCGTGACCAGTTCGGTCAGGCTGCGGTTCTCAGGATTTGTTGAGTTGTTCATTCTTCGCTCCGTAGATTTTATATACATTCACCAATAGTGAATCTTATTTGTCTAGGCAGAAAAATGCAACTGTGTTGAGTCGTGATTTGGAAAAGCTCAAGCCAACAGATCGGCCAAGGTGTTTTCATCGAGTGTGGCGAAGAAGGCCTCTTGTGCTTTGATGAAAACTTTTTTCAAACGACAGCGCGGCAGTAGTGGGCATACATCAGGCGTGGCATCTTCCTTCATACAAACCACCAACGCGAGATTGGTTTCCATCAGGCGCACCACATCGCCGACAGGAATATCTTGCGGCAACATGCCAAGACGTACCCCGCCATTGCGCCCTCTATCGCTAACCAAATATCCCGCGCTGACCAACGTCATCACGACTTTCATCAGATGCGTCTTGGAGATGGCTAAGTCATCAGATGCGTCTTGTATGGTGGATGTTTGATTCTTATGCCCAAGATACATCAAGGTGCGTAAGGCGATGTCGGTCGAAACCATGAGTTGCATGAGGTAGTTCTCCATATGTATTTGCCGGATTATAGGGAAAAGTAGCTGCCTTAACGTGCGAGTATAAAAAAGATTCTTTTTTGTTGAATGTAGCTCTCGAAAGGAATATATTCAGTCGCAATGAATCTTTAATGCACCACATTTAGAGTGTCCGTCTTAATAAATAAAAAGTGAATGCTGTGATTGAGCCTGCAAATCTCGCCGATTTCTTTACCATTTTTTTCACCTCAGCCATGGTGATACTGCTGGGTGCGTTGTATGCCTTGTTGTTCGCCTACTCACGTATTAAGGGGATGCCGCGTTTGATGCCGCTGGCCTATGCCGCCTATCTCGGCTTATTTATATCCACCCTATTTCTCGCCCAAGCAGCCCATCTGTTACATCACCCCTTGTGGATTGCTGTGGTGGTTTTCATGTTGCTAGGCTATCTGCTGGCACCCCATGGCATCTGGCATTTATGTGTTGGTACGCATGCTGACGAGCATGCGGAAACGAAAGAAGTCGTTCAAAAAATCCCTAACTAAAGAGGAGAAAAACATGGCAACTAATCAGTGGTGGGCGTCGCAATCTTTCTGGCGAAAGACGGCGATTTGGGTGACAGGAGGCTCATTAATTGTGCTGATCCTGTTGACTGTCGATACATTGCCGCAGATTGCGGCAGGATCTAAACGCGTACCTGCTTATTCGACCATCAACTTTCGCATCGAATATAAATTTGACGAAAGTCGACATGCGCAAGTGCCCGTGATCGGTGTGAAGGAGCCATTGTTTGGTAAGGAGCTCAGTGAGCAAGATGCAGAGGCATTAGTGAAAATAGGTAAGCTCACTACTCAGTCGAAGAACTGCATGAACTGCCACACCCTGCTGGGCAACGGCGCGTATTACGCACCTGATTTGACCAAGTCATGGCTGGATCCGAATTGGGGTACGAAAGAATTACGCGAAGAACAGATGGTGGAATTCATCAAAAATCCTTCCGATAAATTGCACAACAGTATGGGGCGGCGCATGCCCAGGTTGGGTGTGACCGATGAAGAGGCGCGCGGTGTTGTCGCATTCTTAAAATGGATGTCCAGCATAGATACCAATGGCTTCCCTTATAACTTCAAACCCATAGAGCAGGAGGATTGATCATGGCCACTACGATAGGCAAATTAGATAGTGCCAATTTGAACGGAGGCCAAAAGCTGGCCGTGAAATACTTTATCGCAGCGATGGTGTTGTTCGGCGCGCAAGTATTATTTGGGTTGATTTCGGGATTGCAATATCTCAAGCCTGATCTGTTCTATGAGGTGTTGGATTTCAACGTCAATCGCATGGTGCACATCAATGCGATGATCGTGTGGTTGCTTTACGGATTTCTGGGCTCGGTGTACTGGATACTGGAAGATGAGGCGCAGCACGAAGTGGTCGGACTCAAGCTCGGCAATCTGATATTTTGGGTGCTGACATCCGCTGTCGCGGTGGTGGTATTGGTATTCTTGTTCGTGCAAGTCGGTCCTGGTAAAGAATCCAGTATTTGGCTGATTAACGAAGGCCGCGAATACATCGAAGCACCACGCTGGGCCGACATTGGCATTGTCGTTAGCGTACTGACATTCTTCTATAACGTTGCCGCGACTTTCTCCAAAGGGCGCTATACCGGCATAGGCGGTGTGTTGTTGCTGGATTTGTTGGCCTTGTTTGGAATCTATCTGGCCGGCATGTTCTATACAACAAACATTTCTATCGACCAATATTGGTGGTGGTGGGTCATCCATCTGTGGGTCGAAGCGACTTGGGAAGTGATGGTCGCCTGTACCATGGCCTATGGTCTGATGAAGGTTTTGGGCGTGCGTCGTAAAATCGTTGAGATTTGGTTGTATATAGAAGTCGCGTTGATGTTTGGCTCGGGCATTTTGGGTATTGGTCACCATTACTTCTGGATAGGTACGCCGGAATACTGGTTCACCATAGGCGGATTCTTCTCGGCTCTGGAACCTGTTCCGTTGGTTGCAATGGTGGTACATGCGATCTTCGATGCGGGTGCGAACAAGATCAAGAATTCCAATCATCCGACCATGGCTTGGTTGATCGCGCATGCTTTTGGCAACTTCTTCGGTGCAGGGGTATGGGGTTTCATGCATACCTTGCCGCAGATCAATCTTTATACGCACGGTACGCAATGGTCTGCATCGCATGGTCACTTTGCCTTCTTCGGTGCTTACGCCACCATCAATATCGCTTACTTCTACATCGCCATGCAGCAGTGGAGAGGGAAGGTGTGGATGGCGGGTGATCAACTCGGCAACGGTTGGAAATGGAAGTGGTCACTGGGTTTGCTCAACTTAGGCATGGTCGGTATGGTGATGTCGATGTTGGTCTCAGGCTATGTGCAATCGCAGATTGAGCGCGCAATCGAAGGCTCGACTTGGGCTGGGTTCTTTGCGGCGCAAGCCCATCCTTGGTTCGTGCAGGGCATGTGGTGGCGCGAGATATTTGGCGTGATGTTCGCGGTTGGTTTTGTGCTTTTGGTTTGGGACTTGATGACCATAGGCAAACATGAAACCAGAGCCTTGGTTGAGGCGAAAAGCACTGATTAATCAGTTATTATCGTAGTTTACAAGTGAAATCCGTTCATTCAGAAGTCTTGAAGGATGAACGGATTGTTCATTTCAGATTTGTCTGTCAGTCGAGCAATAGGCTGTTGGAACAATGGTACAAACAAGAATTGTTAATACTCAGGAGAGCAAAATGAAATTAAACACAAAAAATCAGTATTTCAAGATGGCATTGACGGGAGCCTTGGTATTTGGGTTGAACGGTACATTTGCTGCTGAAAATACACCGTCAACTGCCGCTGACGCCGCACACCATATGGGAACATCACCCCTGTCTAACGTGGAGATGCACCAGAACATCAATCCCAAAGCACCCGCAATGACTACAGATGAATTTGCGCGCGGCAAGCAGATTTATTTCGAACGTTGTGCCGGTTGCCACGGCGTGTTGCGTAAGGGTGCGACTGGTAAGCCACTTACAACAGACAAGACGCTTGCGTATGGCACTGAGCTGCTCAAGGCTTTCATCGTCAATGGCACCCCTGGCGGGATGCCCAACTTCGGAACGGGCGGCGATCTGACTGATGAAGAGGCTGATCTGATGGCGCGCTATATTCAGAATGAGCCACCGACTCCGCCGGAGTTCGGCATGAAAGAAATGATGGCGACCTGGAAAGAAATTATTCCAGTAAAACAACGCCCCACCAAGAAGATGAATAAGTACAACATCGCTAATATTTTTTCGGTGACCTTGCGCGATTCGGGAGAGGTTGCATTGATTGATGGTGATACTAAAAAAATCATCAACATCATCAAAACTGGTTACGCGGTGCACATTTCGCGCCTCTCAGCATCGGGTCGTTACATCTACGTAATCGGGCGCGATGCCAAAATTAACTTGATCGATTTGTGGATGCCGATACCTGATACCGTCGCCGAACTTAAAATTGGTCTGGAAGCGCGCTCGGTCGAAACGTCCAAGTACAAGGGATATGAGGATAAGCTGGCTATCGGCGGTTCATATTGGCCGCCACAGTATGTGATTATGGATGGACCTACGCTCAAGCCGATCAAGATCGTTTCCACACGCGGTATGACCGTCGATCCGCAGGAATATCATCCAGAACCGCGTGTCGCCTCCATCGTCGCTTCACACTACAACCCTGAGTTCGTGGTAACGGCGAAAGAGACTGGCAAAATTTACATGGTCAATTATAGCGACCTGAATAACCTGAAGACGACGACCATTGATGCTGCGCGCTTCCTGCATGATGGTGGCTTCGATTCGACTGGGCGGTATTTCCTAGTGGCTGCCAACGCATCTAACAAGGTTGCAGTGGTCGATACCAAGGAAGATAAACTGGCTGCGTTAATTGAAGTGGGTAGCAAACCGCATCCGGGTCGGGGTGCCAATTTTATCCATCCTCAGTTTGGCCCAGTGTGGTCGACTAGTGATCTGGGAGACGAGGGCATCTCGGTAATCGGCAGCGATCCGGTGAAGCATAAAGCGCAGGCTTGGAAAGTGGTGCAGACCCTGAAGAGTCAAGGCGGTGGCGCGTTGTTTATCA
This sequence comes from Burkholderiales bacterium, assembly GCA_038327315.1. Classification (GTDB taxonomy): domain Bacteria; phylum Pseudomonadota; class Gammaproteobacteria; order Burkholderiales; family Gallionellaceae; genus Gallionella. The sequence goes on from JBBQKX010000029.1 coordinate 8,567, forward strand.
AGACCCATCCAAAATCAAAAAACCTGTGGGTCGATAATGCGCTAAATCCTGATGCCGAGATCAGCCAAACCGTAGCGGTTTACGACATTAATAATTTTGCCAAGGGTTATGAAGTGTTGCCGATTGCTAAATGGGCGCAGCTGGGTGAAGGTGCTAAGCGAGTTTTGCAGCCTGAGTACAACAACAAGGGTGACGAGGTGTGGTTCTCGGTGTGGAGTGCCAAGGATAAGCAATCTGCCATCGTGGTCGTGGATGACAAGACACGCAAACTTAAGGCTGTCATCAAAGATGCACGCTTGATAACACCTACGGGTAAGTTCAATGTGTACAACACCCAGCACGACATTTATTAAGGCAAGGTGTTGAGGTAGTGAATCACACAACGGGCGGGATTATCCCCGCCCGTTGTTCATTGAAATGGAATAACTGAATTAGAAGGAAGTGATGTTGAACAAGAAATGGCTAATTTATGCTGTTGCCATGATTGCGATGGCTGCTACAACCAAGGTAGTTGCCAGTGAGCTTGAGCAGTTGGATGAAGTCGTGGTAACGGCAACTAGAACGACTACTGGATTAGCAGATGCACCCGCTGCCGTGACCGTGGTCACGGCAAAACAGATTGAGAGCAAGAATGTCTCGCGTCTTGGTGATGCGCTGAACAGCGTGCCCAGTTTGTTTATGAGAGCGGGTGCGTTGGGTGATTCTCAGGGTACGCAAGGCACGAGTGGCATGTCTTTACGCGGTGTCGATTACCGCAAAATACTGGTGCTGGTGGATGGGCAGCCGATACAGGATGCAGGTTCGGGACAAATCAACTGGCGCACCGTGTTTGTCAATGACATCGCTCGCGTGGAAGTCGTGCCAGGCGCGTTCTCCTCTTTGTATGGCAGCAATGCCATCGGCGGCGTCATTAATGTCATCACTAAAAAACCAGACAAACATGAATTAACCTTGAAGGTGAGGAACGGCTGGGGTGACGCAAAGGGACAAGATGCTAGCGTGTATTTTCGCGATAAGTTTGACAATGGTATGGGCGTAGTCGCGGGCTTGGGCTATCAGGAGAGAGCTAGTTACGTTAATGATTTTGTCGTAAGGACACCCGTGGCTGGTGTAGGGCTAGTGCCCGTCACGGGCGCACAAGCAACCACCAACAGCGCGGGTGCGCCAGCTTATATTGTGGGTGACAAAGGCGCTGCACCTTGGCGGCAAGTCAATGCTACGACCAAGCTTTATTACGATTTGAATGCTGAGGATAAAGTGTTCGCGGGTGTTGCTTATAGCGAAACCGACTTGGGCTACACCTATTTCAGTAGCTATCTTCGTAATACTGTTGGCGCGCCAGTAGTCAGCGGCACATCACTTGCTATGAGTGGTAAAAAGCTTACGTTAAGCGAAGCAAATTTCGTCAACAACTCACCGTTATTTGAGCGTGCCACGCGCTATTTTGCTGGTTATGACGGGACACTGGGGACGGATATGGCGTTGAAGTTCAACGTAGCGCGAATAAATCGTCAGTACCAATTTGTGAATGCGGGCACGACCGCAACTTGGGCATCAGGAGCGGGTACGCAAACACAAGCACCGAATTATGGCTTCGATAGTGATGTGCAACTTACCTTGCCACTAGGAGAGCGACAGATCATGGTCGGTGGAATGGCGTTGCATCGCGAGGTAGTCGATGGCACGAGCTTTATGCTGGCGAACTGGCGAGATCCAACAAGCCGTAACGCCGTGGATAGTGGCTATTCTGGTATCTCGACGACGACCTCATTGTTCGTGCAAGATGAAGTGAGTGTGACAGATAGGCTGCAGGTCTATGTGGGTGGGCGATATGATGACTGGCAGACAAAAGGGAGCTATTTTAAGAATGCCGCACCTGCCACGGCGATCAATTATGCCGCACGTAATGCTGCATCGTTCAACGGCAAGCTGTCTGGTGTATATCGAGCGACACAGGGTGTCACTTTGCGCGCTTCTTACGGGCAATCATTCCACGCACCGACCAATAACGATTTGTACTCCTATACAAGTATTGCGGGTATCACCAGCATAGGTGACCCGAACCTGAACCCCGAAAAAGGTACGTCATGGGAATTTGGTTTAGGCTGGCAGGTATCGAAGAGTACCAAGTTCAACACCACGTATTATCAAACTGAAATTCAAGACTTGATTACCAACCGTCGCATCAGCAATTTCCCCATCGTATCTCAGCGTATCAATGCAGGGAGGGCAAAGATCAGCGGAATCGAATTGTCTGCCGATACCGCTTTGACGAACTGGCTGGATATGAATGCCAGTTATGCGTATATCGGATCTAAGATGCTAGAGAACGCGATTGATCCGCTTAGTGTGGGTAAACGTCTAATTGACTCACCGCAAAATATTGTCACGTTGGGCTTTTCTGCCAAGCATGGCGCATGGAGTGGGACGTTGAATGCGAGCTACTACGGCAAGGTATATTCCACGGCGCAAAACACCGATGTGGCGCAAGGTGTACCGGGTGCTTACGACCCGAGGACGCTGGTTAATAGCAAGGTGGCCTATGCCTTCAGCCAAACAACCAAAGGATATTTCGCCATCAATAACTTGCTAGGCGAAAAATCCTATAGTTTCTTTCTTAATCCAGGGCGCAGCCTAACGGTTGGCTTGGATATTTCACTATGACGATTATTGTATTTAACCAAGATTGTTAGCACCGAGTTTGCCTCTCCCCTTTTTATCTACCCCACTTCAGGTGGAGAGGTTTGGGTCTAATGAATTATTTGAATTTAAGGATTGCCGCATATGAAGCTTCAAACACATCCCCTATGGTTGGTGGGCTTTCGTCCCTTCTTTAGTTTGGCGTGCTTGTCGGGGCTGAGCCTGCCGATAGTCTGGGCGTTGCTATACAACGGCATCATGCACGAGCCATTACTACCGTTCTCGATTACCCAATGGCATGCTCACGAAATGTTTTTTGGCTTTGGCTGGGCGGTCATAGGCGGCTTCTTACTGACCTCTACTAAGAACTGGGTCAATGCGCGCGGCTATCACGGTGCGGCATTGATGTACCTCGTCACCACTTGGGTATTCGAGCGGTTCGGCATGTGGTTTGCCGGAAGTTGGCCGCCACTACTGTTCCGAATTTCCAATAATCTGTTCTTGGTTTCTATCGTTGTCATGTTGCTGTGGACGCTCATTAGCCATCGCAAGGACGACACTTACCGTGACAATTATTTCTTCCTCGTCATTCTGCCCGCGTTCCTGTTGGCGAAAAATCTGATGTTGAGTTCAGAATACATCGCTATCGGCTGGAGCATGGCGATGGGACTGTTCCGCATGGCATTTTTGGTGATGCTAGAACGCACGCTGACACCGTTCATGAAGGGCGCATTTCAAGTGTCTATATTGCGCAACGCTAAGCTAGATAGTGCAATAAAGCTGCTAGGTTTAGCCATGATTTTTGAGAGCATTCTGCCGCCTTTGTGGTCTGGGGTGCTGGCTTTGCTGTTGGCTGGATTGTTGCTGGGAAGATTCATGTTCTGGAAGCCGCAACTAGCACTGCGGCGTATCGACATCGGGATTATGTATTTGGGTTACCTCGCCATCGTCGCGCAATTACTGATTCATTTTTTCAATCAAATCGTGCACACGCAATGGGTCGGTGCGGTATCCATTCATGTGTTCACCTTTGGTGCGATGGGGCTGATTATTCCCGCTATGTTGATACGCATCTCGCAGGGGCACACTGGGCGTAAGGTGGTGTTCGACAATCTCGATAAAGCTGCGCTGTACATCATGCTGCTAGGATTTTTAGTGCGTATCGTGTTGCCCCAATTCTATGCTGGGCAATATGAGCTATGGATTATGCTTTCCGGTGGCTGCTGGCTGGTTTGTTTTAGCCTGCTGGGATGGCGATATATCCCGTATTTGTTGGCACCGCGTATCGATGGACGGGAGCACTAGAGAGCACTAATGTTTAGTAACATACTTGAACGGGAAATTTAAGGTTAGAGCTTAAGAATCAATAAGATGCGTAGATACTTCACTTTGACGGCTGAAAGCCATGCAATGCATGGACTGAAAATACCGATTTAGCAGTCAGTGAGAAATTGCACATTCAGTGACTTTTATCACAGACTCTCTTGATTTACACAGTTAGCATTCAACTATTAAGATAGTATCTAATTACTTACTAAGAGTCCTTAATTCAATGACAAAACGAAAAATTGGTTTAATTGCGTTTGCTGCAGTAGCAGCGATACTATGGTTTGCAATGACCCTAGGGCCATTGTCTGCGATTAAGGTCACGACCGATCAAGTCAGATTGGGTACATTGAGCAATCAAGTTTTTGGCGTCGGGGAAGTGGAAGCAAAACGCAGCTACAACTTAGCGCCCACCCTGACAGGTCGCATCAATCGCATACTGGTCGATCAAGGTGATCAGGTCAGCGCAGGGCAATTGCTGGCTGAGATGGATCCCGTTGATTTAGATGACCGACTCATTAGTAGCCAGCGCGCATCGGAACGTGCGGGATATGCCATACAGATGGCACAGGCTCAACTTAACGAAGCGAATAGTCGCGCAAGCATGGCAAATGCGACCTATCAGCGCTATTTTGAATTGCGCGTTGGCGGTTATGTCAGCGAGGAAATGCTAAGCAGTAAACTGCACGAAAAAAATGCCGCAGTGGCCGCACAGGATGCCGCAACGGCGTCCCTTGCTGCAGCAAATAAGGATCAAACGAAAAGCCGTGCTGATGCGAGCGGCATCGCAAAACAACGCTCACAAATTCGCCTAGTAAGTCCCATCAATGGCATTGTCTCCAACAGGCTGGGTGAGCCCGGTACAACGGTGGTATCTGGACAGACCGTGCTCCAAGTAATCGACCCATCCAACTTGTGGGTTAGAACCCGCATCGACCAAAAACAATCCGGTTTGATCCATGCAGAGCAGCCCGCACAGATTGTATTGCGCTCACAACCGCGCGCGCCCCTCACTGGCAGCGTAGACAGAATCGATATGATTGGCGATGCGGTGACAGAGGAGCGCATCGTCAACGTGAAATTCACTGCATCCCAACCAATCGCCGCCGTGGGCGAACTAGCTGAGGTCACAATCAATCTGCCGGACATGAAAGAAGTGCTGTATGTACCAAGCGCTTCAGTTAAACGCATTGATCGAAAAGAAGGCGTATGGAAATTGCAGAGTGGGCAGGTCCAGTTCCAACCCGTAACAACAGGCATTGCCACGCTCGATGGGCGCACGCAAATTCTTTCCGGATTGAAAGCTGGCGATGATGTAATCGTGTACAGCCAGCAACAACTACATGAAAAATCTCGGATCAAGGTGGTAACTGAGATTGTTCGGGGAAATCCGTGATCAATCTGGCCAGCCGCGACATCCTGCACGGATGGGGCAAATTCGTCTTCACTGGGATAGGGCTGGGGTTGCTGATCGGCGTCACGCTGACCATGGCAGGCGTCTATCGCGGCATGGTCGATGATGCGCGCGTAATGATAGACAACGCCGGAGCGGATTTGTGGGTGGTGCAACAGGACACACTCGGCCCATATGCCGAACCTTCCAGCGTGCATGATGATATCGCGCGTGATCTACTCGGGCAGCGTGATGTTCTGGCTGCTGGCAATGTGACCTATTTGACCATGCAGGTGCAGCAAGGTGGCAAGGACATACGCATTATGCTGGTTGGCTTTGAACCGGGAAAACCAGGTGAACCGGAGTATCTGGTAGCGGGTCGTCCAGTCACACGCTCACACTATGAGGCGCTGGCCGACATCAAGACCGGTTTCAATATTGGCGAACAGATACAAATCCGTCGTCACAGTTATACCGTGGTCGGTCTGACTAGACGCATGGTTTCCTCCAGCGGAGACCCGATGCTGTTCATTCCACTCAAAGATGCGCAGGAGGTGCAGTTTCTCAAAGACAACGATGCACTATTGAATGAACGTGCACGCACGGCAGGCAATCCGGCCTTCAATCGCCCCAACGTACCCGGACTGCTGGACGCGATACTGGCCGGTCAGAGCAGCAGCCACATGGTCAATGCCATACTGGTACGCATAGCCCCCAACGCGGATGCACAACAGGTGGCGGAAGAGATTCGACGCTGGCGACATCTGCAGGCATACACCCAAGTGCAGATGGATGAGATCCTGGTCGCCAAACTGATCGCAACCTCCTCCAAACAGATCTTCATGTTTCTAGTCATTCTCGCCGTGGTTAGCGCAGCTATCGTGGCCTTCATCATCTTCACCATGACTATGAACAAGATACGAGAAATTGCCGTACTCAAGCTCATTGGCGCAACCGATCGCACCATCAGCGCGATGATTTTGCAGCAGGCACTAGGCCTAGGCCTAATCGGCTTTATCGTAGGCAAACTTTCCGCAACATTGTGGGCACCTCTGTTCCCAAAATACGTGCTGCTGATACCCAATGATGCGTTGCTCGGTTTCGTCCTCGTCATGCTGATGTGCGCCATCGCCAGCATTTTTGCGATACGCGCCGCGTTGCGCATCGATCCTGCTACGGCAATCGGAGGTTAACAAATGTCCGATCCAGCAATTCATATTGAAGGTCTGACCAAGCGTTATGGTGAAGGCGATACGGCGGTCGACGCGCTAAAGGGCGTGGACATGACCATCTGGCCAGGTGAAGTGGTGGGACTGGTGGGGCCCAGCGGTTCGGGTAAAAGCACTTTATTAAAGTGCCTAGGGGCGGTTATTGAACCCACCGCCGGAAGAATGACGCTGAGCAAGCAGCTTATTTTTGACCAGAAATGGAAAATCACTGATTTGCGCACCTTACGGCGCGACCGTATTGGTTTCATCTTTCAGGCGCCCTATCTAATTCCATTCTTGGATGTTACGGACAATGTGGCTTTACTGCCCATGCTGGCTGGCAACTCAAATGAAAAATCACGCAGCCGCGCACAAGAACTGCTTCAGGCGCTGGATGTTGGGCATAGAGCCCGTGCTCAGGTTTCTCAACTGTCCGGCGGCGAACAGCAGCGCGTTTCAATTGCACGTGCGCTAGCGAACCACCCGCCCATTATCTTGGCCGATGAACCGACCGCCCCGCTTGACAGTGAACGTGCATTGAATGTGGTGCGCATTCTTAATCAAATGGCTCAGCAATATCAGACTGCAATTATCGTTGTCACGCACGACGAAAAAATCATTCCAACTTTTAAGCGCATATATCACATTCGCGACGGGCGTACTTACGAGGAAGCAGGCGAAGGCAGAACATTTTGAAGGCGAAATACAGGTGTCAATAAATGAATACTGAAGTTGTTAAGAACATGATCAAAAAGCGTTTGTCTAGCGAAAAGCGGCAAAACGAAATCGTGCGTGTGGCAGTTAAATTGGCTGCTGACAAGGGCGTAGACAGTGTTACTACGCAGGATATGGCCGATGCGATGCAGCTGACCCAAGGGGCTATTTTTCGCCATTTTGCCAGCAAGGACGATATCTGGTTGGCGGTCATACACTGGGTGCGTGAGCGACTGATGAAGGTACTGGACAAGGCCGCTGCCGAAGCAACCGACCCACTGGATGCCATCGAGCGGATGTTCTTGGCGCATATCGCTTTCATCGACAAGCATCCGGCTATTCCGCGTCTGTTATTTTCGGAATTGCTGCACAAGAAAAACAGCAAGCTGCGCCACCTGATACAGGGAATAATCTCGGGTTACGAAGGCAGAATTGCCGCGCTACTCGAGGATGGGAAGTCACAGTCTATGGTGCCAGCAGAGCTCGACACCCAAAGTGCAGCAGTGCTCTACATCGGCATGATACAGGGGCTAGTCATGCAATCTTCCATCTTCGGGGGCAGACACTCCTTGCTGCAACAGGCCGAGAAAACCTTCCCGATTTATCTGTATGGCATAAAGAACCATAGTACTGATTTTTAATTTCCAATTTCCAATTTCAAAATAGAAAGTAAACCGCATGAAAACAAAACTTGTACTAACTATCTCAACACTGAGCCTGATTTTTGCCGCGAACATGGTACACGCCGCAGAGGCGCTTGCCTTTCAACAAGTCATGAAGGATCTTGGCAAAAGTATGCAAATCATCACCGATGGTATTTCACGCGAGGATTGGATACTGATTGAAAGAACAGCACCATCCATAGCCGAACATCCGCAGCCACCTCTTGCCGAAAAGATGCGCATCATGACATTCATCGGCAACGACATGAGTAAATTCAAGGAATTTGACGGTAAGACACATGAAGCGGCACATGAGTTGCTGCACGCAGCACAGAAAAAGGAGGGGCAGAAAGTCATAGATGCGTTCCAGAAGGTGCAATCGACTTGTCTGGCCTGCCATCAAACCTTCCGCACATCCTTTGTCGAACATTTTTACGGTCAACAACAACAGTAATTTTTACCAACTAAAATAAGGAATCATCATGAAAAACTGCAAATTAAGTTGGACTCTGGTCGTCATCCTGTTAGTCGTCGTTGCCCTGTTCGCCTATAAGTTTACCAAAGGAGAAGTTGCTCCCTCAGATGATGGACGCCTAGCTGTCATGTTGAGCAAGGATGAACGTAACGCACTACTGCTGGAAATGCGTAACTGGCTGCAAAGCTCTCAGAGCATACTTGCAGCGACAGCAACGGATGACTTTGCGACAGTAGCAAGTTCAGCTAGGGCATCCGGCATGAGTGCCGAGGCCGATACGCCAGGGTCGTTATTCAGAAAACTGCCCGTAGAGATGAAAGCACTCGGGTTTGGCACACGCAAGAAATTTGATGAGATTGCAGCTGATGCCGAGAAGCTCAAGGACAGCAAGCACACTGTCATACAATTGAGCGAAGCGATGAACAACTGCATAGCCTGTCATGCAACTTACCGGTTCGTAGAGACAACACCTTAATTCCAAATTATTTATTGAAATTAGCTTGGTAAAACAGTCCATCACACGGAATAGAAAACGGTTTGAAGATTTATCAATCCAACCCCTTAAATATTTGGCCTGAACAATCAGATTCGAACTGTAGGCTCATCCTTGCGTGGATAAAGTACCATCGGTAGCAATGGCCCAGATTTCCTTTAGCTTGATAGGCGCTTTTTGCCCCACCCGCTTCCGTTTGCTCCATGATTCGTGCGAATGCACTTTTAGATCAGTTTTCATGATGAGCTCCTAGTGTTATAGGGGCTCATTACTATGAACCTATTTAGTAGTGCAGCTATCCACTCAGTAGCTTGCCGAACTCTCAAATTTCGGCCTTCCCTTTATCTCATGATGTCCGGATTCGGCATGAGCTGACTGATTGATCGAACGTAATCTAGCCCCTCCTGAATCTATTACGGACCGATTGCCAATCAAACATAATCAGGCTAATACGTCCCACAAACGGTCATTCTGATTTTACGCCGACTCTCCAGACAATCACCAATGTGAATAGTGTCCGAAAGCTTTCACTTTTCCAGCTGATTTGACTCTTTTCCTGCGCTGCTTGAGGCGATAAGAATCGTTACCGGCTTCAAGAATATCGCGGCGGCGCCTCAACCTGAAGCCGCTCTGCTTCGTCCAGCCACTGCCGGGCTGTAGCAGCATCGGCATGATCAAAATATCGAACCGTTGCTCGAGTAAACGGCTTACAGAATGTCGCCATGTTGTGCTGCCACTGCTTTTCCCCGACCATCGCGATCCGTTCGATATCGACATAATGTTCGACGCCCAACTTAAATTCTTCCCATGCCGCGCTGACTTCACAGCCGATGAATCCAGTCATATCTAACAGAAGGCGTAACTTTCCGTGTTGCACCATAAGCCGTTCGAATGCGGGTACAAATTCCGCATAGTCTTCCTTAGTCAGCTTACCGCTGACATGAATGATGAACAGCTTACCGTGACTTTCTGCATCTAGTTTTATGGGCATTTTGAATGTCTTTGCGTAGTGGTAACGCTATGTAAAATCTAATCGTCTTGAATCTCACTCGACTATGCGTAGGCCTATAAAAAAACAAGCCTCCACATGTTCAAACAGTTTTGCTTTTACAAATAATCTCGTTAGCAAAAAATATTGCGATCGGATTCATGCGCAGTAACCCTGTGATTTAGTGGTGAGTGTCACAAACTACGCCTCATCACTCACCGTGTCTGTGTGGTAGCGAACTGATATGACGAGCCATTAAGCAGGATAGTTCGAACTATAGAGAGAGTTTGAACCAGGCTCGGTAAATTAGGGGCTCTGCAGCCGCAAATTCACTCTCTCATACAGCTAGGTATACTACGAATACGCTTGTCTCTAAAACCCAGAAACTAGGATTATTAGGGCAATCACAAAAAACTACAGGAGTCCGATAACGTGGAATTCAGGGACTACTACCATATCCTCGGCGTTGCAAAAACTGCGACTGCGGATGAGATCAAAAAAGCCTACCGCAAGCTTGCGCGCAAATATCATCCGGATGTCAGCAAGGAGTCGGATGCGGAAGAACGCATGAAGGATATCAACGAAGCCAATGCCGTGCTTTCCGACCCGGAAAAGCGCGCAGCCTATGATCAGTTGGGCAGCCGTCACCAAACTGGTCAGCCATTCCAGCCGCCGCCTGACTGGAATGCGGGATTTGAGTTTTCTGGAGGCGGTACGGATGGGGCAGATTACAGCGAATTCTTTGCCAACATGTTCAGCCATGCAGGGCACAGCAGAGACACCGGTACTCATCAGATGCGTGGTGAAGATCATCACGCCAAGATATTCATAGACCTAGAAGACAGCTATCACGGTGCAACCCGCGCAATTACCCTGCGCGCTCCCCGAGCTGACGAACAGGGCCGTGTCGAGATCAAGGAACACACCCTAAATGTGCGTATACCCAAGGGGGTCAAACAAGGTCAGCACATCCGCCTGACTGGCCAGGGCAGTCCCGGCATGGGCGGCAGCATGGCGGGCGACTTGTACCTCGAAATACATTTCAAACCTGATCCTCGCTATCGAGTGGAAGGGCGAGATGTGTATGAAACCGTTCCGGTCACACCTTGGGAGGCTGCCTTGGGTGCGACTATCGACACCCCTACACCTAGCGGCCAAGTACAGTTGAAAGCACCTGCAGGATCGCAAAGCGGACGCAAGCTACGCCTCAAAGGGCGCGGTATTCCGGGAGAGCCGCCAGGCGATTTATATGTGGTGCTGGAAGTGGTGCTACCGCCTGCCGATACTGACAAGGCGCGCCAACTTTATGAAACCATGGCGCGCGAATTGGCCTTCAACCCGCGCCAGAAAACGGGAGGGTGAAACATGACGCAGATTGATATTGTGAGCGGCGTACTATTGGATGATGCGGCACTGAGCTTGAACGAATTGGCGCATGCCTGTGCGGTCGATCCACAATGGGTCGTGGAGCGAATTGAAGCTGGAATTTTTGGCGACGGCTCTATGCAGATAACGAGTTGCCGCTTCACCAGCAATGACCTCGCCAGAGCAAGGCGCATGCGACAACTGGAACGAGAATTTGACGCCGTGCCAGAACTTGCTGCACTTGTAGTGGATTTGATAGAAGAGGTGGAGCGGCTTAAGCGCAGACTTGATGCGGCAGGATTGAACACGGATTGATGCGTACATAGATGCATATGATAAATCAGATGAACAGGCTGGCCGCGTGGTTCCATTCTTGCGCGACCAAGGAAGTTGCAATGAGTGACTCATACTCATCCAAATGGTCAGTTATCCTAGTGTGTAGCTAGGCTAGCTTCAATCTATACAGGAGTTGCAAGCTATGGAATCCTTCCATTGGGATAAACATTTTGAAACCGGCCTGCAAGCGGTTGATGAACAGCATCACCACCTGGTTGACGTTATCAACCAGCTAGGTGAAATACTGACCGATTCAGCACAGGTGTCGTTCGACGACATCGAGAAGGTGTTTGGGGAGCTGGCAGCCTATGCCCAATATCACTTCACCGAAGAAGAATCGTTGATGGCACAGTTGGGAATCGATCAGCGTCATCTTGAACCGCATCGACATGCTCACAACAATTTTCTGCGCGAAGTGACAGAGATGCACGCCGAAATCTCACCCAACAATACAGACGAAGCTAAGCCATTACTTGGTTTTCTTATGTCTTGGTTGGCGTACCACATACTTGGATCCGATCAGTCTATGGCAAGACAGATTGCCGCAATACGCTCCGGTCAAACACCTGCACAAGCCTTTCTGAGCGAAAATCGCAAAAAGGAGGG
>JBBQKX010000030.1:0-20540 GCA_038327315.1 Burkholderiales bacterium
ATCCCGAACAGGACAGTGAAACGACTCCGCGCCAATGATAGTGTGGTTCTTCCATGCGAAAGTAGGTCATCGTCAGACTCCTTACAAAGTAAAAAGCCCCGACAGAAATGTCGGGGCTTTTTACTTTTATACGCGCGTAAAATATGCGTAATCAAACAAGGCACACACCATGGATAAATTTATCGTCGCAGCACTTTACAAATTCATCACACTAGATGACTACGTTTCATTACGTGCGCCGCTACAAACGCAATGTGAAGAGTTGGGGATATCGGGAACATTGCTGCTCGCCAATGAAGGTATTAATGGCACGATTGCAGGAACACGCGCGAATATAGACGCGATACTGGCGTACTTACGTAGCGATGCGCGCTTAGCTGATCTGCCCCACAAAGAGTCATTTGCTGAGGGGCAGCCGTTCCACCGAATGAAGGTCAAGCTTAAGAAAGAAATCGTGACCATGGGCGTGGCGGGTGTTGATCCAACTTCGTTGGTCGGGAGCTATGTGCAACCAGAACAGTGGAATGCACTGATCACTGATCCTGATGTGGTGCTAGTAGATACGCGCAATGACTATGAAGTGGATGTTGGTACCTTTCAGGGTGCGATCAATCCACACATCACCACCTTTCGGGAATTCCCTGATTACGTAAAAAATAACTTCGCGCCAGATAAACAACCGCGCGTCGCGATGTTTTGTACCGGAGGCATACGCTGTGAAAAGGCCTCGGCCTACATGTTGGAGCAGGGTTTTCCTGAGGTGTATCACCTCCAAGGTGGAATATTGAAGTACCTAGAGTTGGTGCCAGAAGAAGAAAGCCTGTGGCAGGGTGAGTGCTTTGTATTCGATCAACGTGTAGCAGTAGGACAAGGCTTGCAGCTAGGTCATTACGCCTTATGCTTTGGTTGTTCGCGACCAATCACGGAGCAGGAAATGGCGAGTGAAAAATACGAGAAGGGTGTTTCCTGCCCTAATTGCTACGACAAGCTCAGCTCGGAAAAGATAGCTGCTGCGCGTGAGCGCCAGAAACAAGTGGAATTGGCGCGGCGCAAAGGTTTAACACATATCGGTACGATGAAAAGCTAATGCAGAACTCAGTGCGTAGTCTGTTTGGGCGCGAGCTTAAGTTTGATGCCCTTACTCACGATGTGTATCGCGGTGATGTCGATTTCACTTCCTAGTACGCGTAGCTCATCAGGCTTGAAACGATACAGTGCATTGTCTTTCGCATATTGTGCAAAGAGTACATCAAAGGCAGGTTTTACCAATTCCGTGTAGTTGCTATCGCCATCAATTTTAAGCAGCGTTAAGTGCGGATCACGTAAAAAGAGCGCTTTTTGTTGAGCGTCGTAGCGTAGGCCCGCATTCAGCGTGTAATTGCCAGCCAGCGATTTGATATAGATAGTAGAGGCTGAAAATCTGCCAACAAGCTCTATCTTGTCCTCATTTTCCAAGAAATTTACTTTAGGCAGTTCAAGTGTTGCACTGAACATGCCATTCCCCAAGTCTTGATGGATGGGAAAGGTATTTTTCATTTTTGCTTCCAAGCGAGCCTGGTCTATCAGGTACTCATTAGGCAGCAACGCCGCGCAAGCACCTAACAATAAAGCAGCAAAGAAGATGGTGAAACGGGAAGTCAATTTGTTATTCATCGCAACTATATCCTAGGTGTGTTGCATACAACGTCTGCATTCTGAGCTCTATGGCGCAGCGCGTGATCAATCAACACCAAGGCTAACATCGCCTCGGCGATAGGAGTAGCGCGTATGCCTACACAAGGGTCATGACGGCCATGTGTCTCGACCATGATGGGTGCGCCAGTGCGATCAATAGAGTGACGCGGGATGCGTATGCTGGAAGTAGGCTTGATGGCTAAATGAGCGACGATGTCCTGACCAGTAGAGATTCCGCCCAAGATTCCGCCAGCATGATTACTGAGGAAACCTTGAGGAGTCATCTCGTCACCATGTTCGCTGCCACGCTGAGTAACGCAGCCGAAACCATCACCTATCTCCACACCCTTAGCGGCATTGATGCCCATCAACGCATATGCAATCTCCGCATCCAATCTGTCGTATACAGGCTCTCCCCAACCGACAGGTACATTTTCGGCAACCACAGTCAACTTGGCACCGATAGAGTCGCCAGACTTGCGCAAGGCATCCATATAGGATTCAAGTTGGTCCACAAAGCCACTGTCAGCAACGAAGAATGGATTGTCATTGACACCTTCCCAGCTCTTGAACGGGATGGTGACTTCACCAAGTTGTGCCATATAGCCGCGTATGGTTACCCCATATCTTTCGTGTAACCACTTCTTTGCGATAGCGCCTGCGGCAACGCGGACGGCTGTTTCGCGAGCAGATGAGCGACCGCCACCTCTATGGTCACGGAAGCCATATTTCTGTGTGTAGGTGTAATCGGCGTGTCCGGGGCGGAAGGTCTCGGCGATATTGCCGTAGTCCTTGCTGCGCTGGTCTTCATTGCGTATCAGGAGAGCAATAGGGGTACCTGTAGTCTTACCTTCAAAGATGCCGGAAAGAATCTCTACCGTATCAGATTCGCGGCGTTGGGTTACGTGACGTGAGGTGCCAGGTTTGCGCCTATCCAATTCAAGCTGGATGTCGGCCTCGCATAGGGCGAGGCCGGGTGGGCAGCCATCGACAACGCAGCCAATCGCCGCACCATGTGACTCTCCAAAAGAAGTCACCGTAAATAAAGTACCTAGAGTATTGCCAGACATAACTAGACCGCCAAGATTGTGCAAAATTAATACGCGCAGTTTAACATAGGCTCAAGACTGAATTAATGAAGGAGCAGCTCAATGCAAACCATGCTTACGACTTCAGCAGGTGGCTTAGATGTGATTCATTTGCGTGAAATGGATATACCCGAGGTATTGTCGACCTTCTACATGCGGGTTAAGTTAGCGGCAGCGGGCATTAATCCTTTGGATACCAAGCTGCGTAAAAAGCCAGCCTATTACCCTGATCATCTACCTGCGATATTGGGTTGCGATGGTTGTGGCATCGTCGATGAGATCGGTGAGGAGGTCACCCGTTTCAAAGTAGGCGATCAGGTCTACTTCAATAATGGTGGCATAGGCTTGGAACCCGGTTGCTATGCGGAGTACACCACCGTACATGAAGAGTATTGTGCCTTTAAACCGGCGAATCTGAATATGCAGGAAAGTGCTGCCTTGCCTTTGGTATTGATTACAGCGTGGGAAGCGCTGTTCGAAAAGGTGAACCTTCAAGCAGGACAAACAATATTGATACATGGTGGTGCAGGTGGTGTAGGCCATATCGCGATACAGCTCGCACGCAACATAGGCGCACATGTGGCGGTGACAGTCAGTGATGAGAAAAAAGCCAAACTGGTGCAATCGCTAGGGGCTGAAAAAGTTATAAATTACAAGAAGCAGGACTTTGTCGAAGAGGTGATGGCCTGGACAGGCAAGCAGGGTGTGGATGTGGTTTTTGATACGGTGGGAGGGGCTACATTCACCAAGTCACTCAACGCCTGTAAAGTCGGCGGCAAGATTGTCAGCATTGTCGCAACACCGCTCTCGGAAGTAGATGTGCAGCAAGCACGATTGCGCAACCTGACCGTGTGCTACGAACTGATGCTCACACCTCAGTTGATGAAACTTCATGACCAGCGCATCCGCCAGCGCAAAATATTGGAAGCAGGTGCAAAGCTGGTCGAGACAGGCAAGCTGGGCGTGATGGTCTCGCGTCAACTGCCCTTGATTGAAGTTGCTCAAGCACACAAATTGATAGAACAAGGCGGAGTGATGGGCAAGATTATCGTCACGATGGGTTTGTTCGCAGTTCCTTAATCAGTGTGCGCGGCTATATCGATACACATTGCCACCTAGATGCTGCTGAATTTGGCGGAGGACAAGACCGCGTCGTGCAAGCGGCCAGCAGTGTGCATGTAAATAACATTGTTATTCCAGCAGTTGCAGCATCTAATTTTGATGCCGTGCTTAGGTTGACACAGCAATTTCCAGCCTGCCATGCTGCATATGGCATACACCCGATGTATGTGACGCAAAGTCACACAGAAGATCTACAAAAATTACGGCAGTATCTAAGCGTATATGAGCCGGTCGCTGTTGGTGAGATTGGTCTGGATTTTTTTGTGGAGAACCGTGATCAAGCTGCTCAGGAATATTATTTCTCTGAACAATTAAGACTCGCAAAGGAGTTCGATCTGCCAGTGTTGCTGCATGTGCGACGCGCGCAAGACACGATACTAAAACATTTGCGTCGTGCAAAAGTGAGCGGCGGCATCGCCCATGCCTTTAATGGCAGTCGGCAGCAAGCCGATGAGTTTATCAAGCTGGGCTTCAAACTAGGTTTTGGTGGCGCGATGACTTACCCACGCGCATTGCGTATACGTGAATTAGCCGCGACCTTGCCATTAGATAGTATCGTGCTAGAAACTGATGCACCTGATATTCCGCCGGAATTCTTAGAACGCGGGCAGCCAAACGAACCGCAATATCTTCCGCGCATCGCCGAGACGCTGTCAGCCTTGCGCAAGATGTCCACACAAGACGTAATGGAAGCAACGACTGCGAATGCGATATCAGCATTGCCCCGTTTGGGGAGAGCGGCTGCACACGTATAATCGCGCCCACTAACTAAAGTGAGCAAGAAATGAAGAACAAAATTCCACCGCAATTTGAACGAACCCAGATTCTGCTGGGAGATGAAGGTGTAGAACAACTACGCAGCAAACATGTATTCATCGCAGGCTTGGGTGGTGTAGGTTCGTATTGCGCGGAAGCCATGGCACGCGCGGGCATAGGCCGTTTGACCTTAATGGATCACGACGTCGTCGCCGTCAGCAATATCAACCGCCAACTTCCCGCATTGTTATCTACCGTAGGGCAGTCCAAAGCCGAGCTGATGCGCGCACGTATCGCAGATATCAATCCCGATTGCGTTGTTACTCTAATCAAAACTTTTCTAGGTCGCGAGAACGTGCACGAGCTAGTGCCCAACGATTGCGACTACGTCATCGACTGTATAGATTCCATGAGCTGCAAAGTTGCGCTGGTCAGCTATAGCGTTCAAGCAGGTATGCAAGTGGCATCGAGTATGGGCGCGGGTAATAAGCTAGATCCTAGCCGTATTCGTGTAGACGATATCAGCAAGACCAATGTCTGCCCCTTAGCGCGTGAGATGCGCAAACACTTGCGCGATTTGGGCATCAAGCAGGGCGTGTTGACGGTGTATACCGATGAGAATCCAAGACCGACTTTGCCACCACAGCCAGTTGATCGTGGTCGCCCGCGTTCGGTGAATGGGACCATCAGTTATATGCCGCCAATTTTTGGATTTATGTTGGCGGGAGCGGTGATAAATAAATTGTTGTTGAAGTAGAGGTTTCCGTAATTTTCGTAGGTTGGGTTCACCCTAAAGGGTACAAGAGCAAATTTTTTGCTTAACCCAACAGGAAGATTCAAGCTTTCGTAGGTCGGATTTCAATCCGACAAGGCACGCATAATTTTGCGCATTAAGTTTTCTTATCAGGTGCTGATGGTTTGTCGGGGGTAGCCCGGCAGCTAGTCACTTTCTTTTGCTTTGCCAAAAGAAACTAATCACACCCGCAATTCCGCAAGGGCATTCCCTCACTACTAATTAGCAAGATGAGTCTTTGTTAAAGTAATTCGTGAAGGGGCGTCCCACAAATCTAAGCCGATGAAACTGGCTGCCGCATGGGCAGTCCCACGCACTTTCGGAGCATAAATCGCTCCGATTGCTGAGTAAAATAAAAGGCGACCCTAGCCACGCACCCTACCGGTTCCTTCGGTCGTACGATATTGTAGGCGGCTGCGGAACTCGCACTACGTGCTCAGACAGTCCTCGTCGACTACCCCCAAAATATCGTCCGTCCTCAGTGCTCCACAAGGAAATACAAACCAGCGGCTCACAAAACTTGTTACATAGATAAATATTTCTGGGTAGGCAATGAAGTGACCTGCTAAATTACGCGAACTTAACTTACGAAGACATCTATCAATCATGAGTAGTGCCACGATAAAAATATTCTTAGTTCACGGCGATCCAAAACGACTGCGAACAGCCGAGCTATCGAATTGGACAGGGAAGGCAGTAGCAGGTCCAAGAAGTGAATTTGATAATGTTCTATCTCGCGACGAATCAACAAATTCTGGTGTGTATTTTTTGACTGGCACTGACCCAGAGACAGGCAAGCCTGCCGTATATATAGGCGAAGCAGAATGCATCAAAGACCGCGTCAAAAATCATTTGGACAAAGACTACTGGAATCAAATTTTATTTGTTATTAGCAAAGACGAAAACTTAACTAAAGCACACATTCGCTATCTTGAAGGTCAACTAATAGAACATGCAAAAAATGCAGGTAGAGCAATCGTTAAGAATAGCCAAGGTAGTGGCTCGAAATTGCCTGAGTCAGATAGAGCTGACATGGAAGTTTTCTTAAATAAATTACAGCAACTTTTGCCTGCACTTGGTGTTGAGGTATTTGTACCTGCAATTGCTATCAATGAACCTCATAACTCCGCACCCCCCCTTACTTGCGAAATTAAAGGTTTGAAGGCCACTGGTTATCTCACGCCGAATGGAATTGTTGTTTTCAAAGGCTCGCAAGCTGTACTCACTCCAAGAGAGTCATCTGCAAAATATCCATGGGCAAACTCTCTTAGAGAGAGATTAAAAGAAGAGGAAAGTCTATCCATAAGCGGTGACTACTTAGTTTTTACTAAGGATGTTGAATTTTCTAGCCCAAGTGCGGCGGCAGCAGTAATTCATGGTGGGCAGGCTAACGGCTTGACTGCATGGAAAAACAAAGCGGGTAAAAGCTTAAAAGAACTTGAGTCTTTAAAACAGTTAAATCAGGAATAGTTGAGCGTGAATTAAAAAGAGCAGATGCCGCGTTCACGCGACATCTGCTCTTGGGATGCAGGTTTTGAAGTTAATTTTTTATTTTCCTTCCCCTTCCCCTGAGCGCCGCCTCGATAAGTTTCAATCCAGTGGAGATTTAGGCGAGGACTGTTTGAGCCCGTAGGGCGAGTTCCGCAGCCCCGCTGGATTGTGACTTATCGAGGGAACCCCGCAGGGGCGGTAAACCGGGGTCGCCTTTTTTTTGGTTACTTTCTTCTGGCGAAGCAAAAGAAAGTGACTAGCTGTCGGGCTACCCCCGACAAACAATCAGTGCCTCAACATAATGTTTCGACATAGCCATTCGACTAAGCTGCCAAACAACGGCAGCAAGTCGCTGGTTATCACCACGAAAGGCTTTGATTTTGTTCTCGCTACGCGAGGCATTATTCAAGTGGCTGAATTCCCGCCTACGCGGGAATGGCCATTACCCCTCTGTATTCCTCATGTGATCCGCCACCTTGGCGAACGCCTCGGATAGCTCATTTCGCAGCGCGACATCTTCTACCACTTCCATCAGCGCTTTGTTCATGCACAACAACCACTGGTCACGTTCTGAGTTGCCAATGGTGAAGGGCAGATGACGGGCGCGCAGTCTGGGGTGGCCGTATTCATTGACGAATAATTGTGGGCCACCCATCCAGCCGGAGAGAAATTTGAACAGTTTGTCCTCGGCACTTTGCAAGTGGGGTGCATGCATTTTGCGGATGCCGTAAGCCTCGGGCAATTCGTCCATGATTTGATAAAAACGCACTACCAGTGCGCGTATTTTTTCTGCACCGCCGATGCGTTCGTAGTGATTTACTTCTGTTGTCATGCTTACCACTCTCTAAATGAAAACCCCACCCCTATGGTGGTTTGTGTGTGATTGTAGTCGATCAGGCTTTCGCCATAGCCTGAGCTAATCTGTAGATGCACGCGTGAGGAGTCGCCCGCATTTATGGGTGTCGCCCAGTCTAGTTGTACGTAGTGACGGTTCTGTTTGAGGGTTAGGTTGTCACGCAGTAGCAGAGCAATCGCTTGCGACTTGCTCTCGGGTTCCCAGCGCAACACGAGGTCCGCACGTCCGATGTGGTTCGAGATGTCAGGGTTGTCATCTTTGGCGGAACTTTCGGGAACGCGCCACCAGCCCCTAGCCATAAGCGAGGTAACGTTGTTCCATTCCCATCCGCTTAAAAGGTAGACACGGTTCCAACTACGTGAATCTGGCATAGAGCGACCATTAGATTGATGCTCTAGGCCTAGGTTGATGAGTTTCAAGCCATCGCTTTGATTGGTACCAAAGGTGGCAATCAACTCCGGTTCGTAGTTGGTCTCGCGGAACGGCGATGAGTTGCGCGTATTGAATACCTGCCAGTTGGATTGCTGAGTATAAGCGGCCCATAAGCGCAGTGTCTTGAAGCCGATAATATTGATGTCACGCTGTGTGCCGATATCGGCTTTTACGCTGATCAGGTATTTGGACTCGCCATGTTGAAAAGGATAAGGCGTCGTCGTTGTATGAGCGGGTGAGGGCGTGCTGGGTAGGTTGTTGGGATTGTCTGTATATCTTGCAATCAGATAGTTCTGTCTGTAGGGCTGCAAGCGCCCCAGTTTGCTGTCATCCATATCATTTTGGTCGTCCAGATTCCAAGCGCGAGTCAGATAAGAGCGGTGTGCCAAATCAACCTTGCGAGCCGCAGCTATCTGTGCATCCGTCGGCGTGACGGCATTTTGGTCATAGCAGGTAAGCCTAGCGGCGTCATCGTGTGGATATTGGATTGCGCAGGGCTGGTTGTTATCGGCTTGTGCGACACCACTCAGGCAAGTAAGCAGTAAGCAGGTCAGTAAACGGTGTTTCATCGCAGAGTCATGTTAGGTGCAAGCTAGGCATTCTACAGTGTGACTATCCGCACTGCTATTTCAACCACCCTTTGCGGTAGAACATCCAGAACGGGAGGGCGATGGAGATGAGCATCAGCCCCAGTGCCAAGGGGTAGCCTGTTGCCCAATCTAGCTCAGGCATATGCCTGAAATTCATCCCGTAGATAGAGGCGATTAATGTCGGTGGCAGCAAGGCGACCGAGGCGACCGAGAACATGCGCACAACTTTGTTCTGGTTGATGTTGATAAAGCCAACCGTGGCATTCATCAGAAAGTTGATCTTTTCGAAGATGAAGGCGGTGTGGCCGTCCAGCGAATCGATGTCCAACATGGTTTGGCGGGCTTCTTCCATCTGCGTAGCCGCGAGTCGTTTGCTGCGCATCAGGAAAGAGATGGCGCGACGTGTGTCCATCAGGTTGCGCCGGATACGACCGTTAAGATGTTCATCGTGGGCGATCTGAGCGAGCAGTTCCGCAGCATCGCGGTCATTCAGTTGGTTTTCTAACACCTTGATGCTGGTGGTGCCCAAGTCGGCATAGACATCCTCCAAGGCATCGGCTGAGAATTCCACGCCAGAGCTGTAAAGATCTAACAGCACATCCATCGCGTCATCAAGTAAGTCGGGCTGATTTTTTGCGCGCTGCCTGAAGCGCACGAATACCGGCAGGTCTTTATCATGTACGCTGAACAACACATTGTTGGAGATCACGAAAGCTACAATCACACTATGCGACTCGGCCGTGATGCCAGACAGGAAATCGGAGCGCACATGCAGTTGCGCATCAATCTCATAGAAGCGCGCACTGGCCTCTATATCCCGCAAATGCTCGGGTTGCGGCAGATTCACGCCATAGTGCTTCAGCACCCACTCGCGCTCTTCTTCTGTGGGTGCGATGGCATCCACCCAGATCGGCATCTTCTCATCCGTTTGGTTCTCTGTAATCTGTGCAAGGCGACCTTGTGTCAGGGTAAAAGCGTTGAGCATGTTGAGGTCTGGCTGTGTAATGTGCACACATCGTACCGCCTAGGCTTGTGCGGCGGCAAGGCTAACGACCTTGTTCACGACGGGGTCGAGCTTGGGCGGCCATTGCTGTAGAATGCCGCCCTTGCTAAACCTGAGTATAGAACCCACTCGACATGACGGCACGTTTGCGCGAAATCCCCTACAACTACACTTCGTTTTCTGACCGCGAGATTGTCTTGCGCATCTTGGGCGACGAGGCTTGGCAGATTATTAATACTTTGCGTGAAGAGCGCCGTACTGGCCGCTCGGCACAGATGTTGTATGAGGTGCTGGGTGATATCTGGGTAGTGTCCCGCAACCCCTATTTGCAAGACGATCTGTTGGGGAATCGCAAGCGCCGCAATGCTCTAGTCGGCGCACTGCGTCATCGTCTGCATGCTATCGAAGAGCGTCGTCAGTCCAACGAGGTCGTGGCACGTTTGCTGGAACTGGCGTGTCTGGCGGTCGATGAGTTCGAGGCTGAATTTGAGCAGACCATCGCGTTGCGTAAACGCACACTCAAAGCGCTTAGCCCTATCACTCGCAAAGACAACATACAGTTCGACGGATTGGCGCGCGTTTCCCACGTGACCGATGCGACTGACTGGCGCGTCGAATATCCATTCGTGGTGCTGAATCCAGATACCGAAGAAGAGATTGCGGCATTGGTGCGCGCGTGTATCGAGTTGAAGCTCACCATCATCCCGCGCGGGGGTGGTACGGGTTATACCGGCGGCGCTGTGCCGCTGGATAAACGTTCCGTAGTTATCAATACCGAGAAACTGGAAACCATATCGGCAGTCGAGAATCTCGTGCTGCCAGGGTTGAGTGAGTCATACGCCACTATCCATTGTGGCGCGGGTGTAGTGACACGTCGCGTGATGGAGGCCGCTGAGCGCAACAAACTGGTGTTCGCGGTCGATCCGACTTCTGCAGATGCTTCTTGCATAGGCGGTAACGTGGCGATGAATGCAGGCGGCAAAAAGGCCGTACTGTGGGGCACAGCACTGGATAATTTGGTGTCCTGGCGCATGGTCACCCCAGAAGGTCTGTGGATGGAAGTCGAACGACTAGATCACAATCTGGGCAAGATCCACGATGTGGCAAGCGCGACCTTCCGTATCACCCGTTATCAGTTAGATGGCAAGACGCCGCAGGGCGAGCCTGAACTGTTGACCATCGCGGGTACAGCTTTCCGTAAAGCCGGCCTGGGCAAAGATGTGACAGATAAGTTCTTGTCGGGTCTGCCTGGCATACAGAAAGAAGGCTGCGACGGCATCATCACTTCGGCGCGCTTCATTCTGCATAAAGAGCATGCGCATACTCGCACCGTGTGCCTAGAGTTCTTCGGCCAAGTGCACGAGGCTGTGCCTGCAATCGTCGAGATCACCTCGATGTTCGATAAACGCAATCCAGGCGCTACGCAAGCGTTGTTGGCAGGGCTGGAACATTTAGATGAGCGCTATCTAAAGGCGGTCGGTTATGCGACCAAGTCCAAACGCGGCACGCGCCCTAAGATGGTGTTGGTCGCTGATGTGGTCAGTGATGACGCCGACGTGGCTGCTGCTGCGGCTTCCGAGATTGTGCGCTTGGCGAATCTGCGTAGCGGTGAAGGCTTCATCGCAGTGTCTGCCGAGGCACGTAAGAAATTCTGGCTAGACCGTGCGCGTACCGCCGCGATTGCCAAACACACCAATGCCTTCAAGATCAACGAGGACGTGGTCATCCCGCTGCCGCGCATGGGTGACTATTGCGACGGCGTGGAGCGCATCAATATCGAGCTGTCGCTGCATAACAAGCTGAAGTTCATCGCTGCATTGGAGGAATTCTTTGTTGGTGAGCTGCCGCTCTACTATCAAGACGACAAACAATTGGGCGATGCCGAGTTGTTGGGGACACGTCAGCAAGATGCGCAGAAGCTGCTCGCTGAAGTACGCGATCGCTGGGAGTGGTTGCGAGACAATTTAGATGAAGACAGTCGTAAGTTAGAACAAACCGTTGCTCCACAACTTGCATCTTCCGACTTGCGTCTTACGACTGTATTCCAAGCTCTGCAGGAACACAGTCTGCGTGCCTCGTGGAAGCACGAGTTGCGCGAGCCGTTGCGTCATATGTTCAACGGCAGCACTTATCAGCCCATCTTGGATGCTTGTACCGCGATACATCAACGCGTGCTGAAGAGTCGTGTGTTCGTGGCGCTGCACATGCATGCAGGCGACGGCAACGTGCACACCAATATCCCGGTCAACTCGGACGATTACGCCATGTTGCAACAGGCCAACGGTGCAGTGGATCGCATTATGCAATTGGCCAAGGATTTGGGTGGTGTGATCTCGGGCGAACACGGTATCGGTATCACTAAGTTCGATTTCTTAGAGCCGCACGAGATCGCTGCCTTCACCGATTACAAGTTGAAGGTTGATCCTGAAGGGCGTTTCAACAAGGGTAAATTGTTGACGGGCGGCAATCTGGAACGCGCTTACACGCCCAGCTTCAATTTGATGGAACTGGAAAGTCTGATTCTGGAAAAGAGCGAGTTGGGCAATATTTCCGATTCGATTAAAGACTGTCTGCGCTGCGGTAAATGCAAACCAGTGTGCGCGACCCATGTGCCACGCGCTAATCTGCTGTATTCGCCGCGCAACAAGATACTCGGTACCTCGCTGCTCATCGAAGCGTTCTTGTACGAAGAGCAAACGCGACGCGGAATTTCGATACAACACTTCGATGAATTCAACGATGTGGCTAATCATTGCACGGTATGCCACAAGTGTTTGAACCCGTGTCCTGTGAATATCGACTTTGGTGAAGTGTCGATGGCGATGCGCGACTTTTTGCGCAAACAGGGTAAGAAAAAATTCAATCTGGTTGGCGCGATTTCGATGGCGTTTTTGAATAACAGCGATCCATTCACCATCAAGTTGATGCGCAAAGTCACGATTGAGTGGAGCTATAAGCTGCAACGCGTGGCGTATAAAGTTGCTAAGAATCTCGGACTGCTCAAAGCGCAACTTGCGCATCCTCCCGCTACGGTAGGACGTGCACCGCTCAAGGCGCAGGTGATTCACTTCATCAATAAACCCATGCCCGGCAACTTGCCTAAGAAGACTTCGCGTGCGCTGCTGGACATAGAGGACAACGATGTTGTGCCTATCATCCGTAATCCACGCGTTGCGAGCGAGGATTCCGAGGCGGTGTTTTATTTCCCCGGCTGCGGTTCGGAGCGTTTGTTCGGACAGGTTGGTTTGGCGACGCAGGCGATGTTGTATGAGACAGGCGCGACCACAGTGTTGCCGCCGGGTTATGTGTGCTGCGGTTATCCGCAAAATGCCAGTGGCTTGAAAGATAAGGCGACGCAGATCACCACAGATAATCGCGTGTTGTTCCATCGCGTGGCGAACACGCTGAACTATCTCGACATCAAGACCGTCATCGTGTCCTGCGGAACGTGTATGGATCAGTTGCAAAAATATCAGTTCGAGAAGATATTCCCCGGTTGTCGCTTGCTGGACATACACGAATATCTGCTAGAGAAGAACGTCAAGTTGGCGGGCGTGGAAGGTACGCGCTATATGTATCACGAGCCTTGTCACACGCCGATGAAGACTTACAAGTCTATGGATGTGGTGCAGACGCTGATGAACGCGGAAGTGAAGCTCAATGAGCGCTGCTGCGGTGAATCTGGTACGTTCGGGGTGGCGACGCCAGAGATCGCGACACAAGTGCGTTTCCGCAAGGAGCATGAGATGAAAACGGGCGCGGCCGCCTTGCGCGCCGATGGCTTTACCGGCGACATCAAGATGCTGACTTCCTGTCCGGCTTGCCAGCAGGGATTGAGTCGCTACGAAGATGATGCAGGAACCACCACTGACTACATCGTGGTGGAGATGGCCAAGCATCTGCTGGGTGAAAATTGGCTGCCCGATTATGTTCAAAAAGCAAACAATGGAGGCATAGAGCGTGTTCTACTCTGATGCCAACCATGATTGCCAATTTCGGCGAAGGCTAACCATGCATCATCTGGTTAAACGAAGTGGCCGTAACCAAAATTGGTTGCCAGCCTACGTTGCGAAGGCTAATAACGGTGGTATAGAAAGGGTGTTGCTCTGACGCTATGAGCTGTGAACTATGTGAACATGAGGGTGGTGCGGTCATATATCGCAATAACTTCCTGCGAGTGGTGTTAGTCGATGATCCCGACTACCCCGGGTTCTGTCGTGTGATCTGCAATTCACATGTGGCCGAAATGACCGACCTTCCAGTTGCGCAGCGCAGCACGCTGATGATGACGGTATGTAAGGTTGAGCAGGCTTTGCGTGATGTGATGCAACCCGACAAGATCAATCTTGCTAGCCTAGGCAATATGACGCCGCATCTACATTGGCATGTGATCCCCCGTTATCGTGACGATAAACATTTCCCTCAACCAGTCTGGGGCACGGCACAGCGTGTATCCACTCGGCAGGTAGCGGTAGAGAAACTCCTCAAGCTCAGACTGACCATACGAGCCAGCTTGGAATCGCTCTGATGCTGACGTTACCGCTAGACCCAACCGACGATAGAGCATCCCCCCTCTTCAAGGATGTGGCGAGCTGTAGTGCTTGGTTGACACAGTTCCAACTCACTAATCTGCAACAAGCTCACAGCCAGTTGTTGTTGCAGCTGAATGAATTCAACCTATACCCCATGCAGGGTTTGCAGCGCTTCCACACCATAGAAGAGTTGCGCGACACTATAGGCCACATCCAAGAAGAGATGGCCAAGAAGTTGGTCGCCAAACCTTTGCCTTTGGGCGAGCACGAGCTACTCATTTTCGTCTCAATCACGCAGCTATGGCAGGCGATGGTGACTGGCTATCAACGCTGCCTACAGGCTTATGTGGCGGGTGACAAAAAGCTCGCTGAAATGGGAGCACTCTTATGTGAACGCTGTCTGCAATATAGCGGTGCCAGCATCTTCGAACATCTGCGCACCGGCTATGAGTGCAATCCTAAGTTCTGGTATCAGTTGCATGATCTGTATGCCTTCGCGGAAGAAAAAGGTTTCCACGAAGTTGAGGTGGAAGACACCTTGAATAAGACATTCGGTAGCTGCCGTAGTCGCTATGTTCAAGCGCTGCTGGGGTGTTATGCACGTCCCGCTGAGCTTAGCCGTACTCAATTGAAGTTGATGGACAGTTGGTTGGTGACGTGGAGTAAGGAAGTTCGTGTGGAAGCGCGCTATAGCGCGAGCAAGGGCGATGCGCAGCCGCTGGTGATAGATCTGACCAGCACTCAGGGCTTACGGCCTGTTTCGCATATCAAACCCAGCAAGAGCATGCGTTATCTGCCTGTAGTGCCGCTGAGTAAATTACTGCGTGTGAAGATTATCCTGTTGCAGCAAGGGGCGAGTATGGATCAGGTCGGTCTGGGTGAGTTGCCTAGCAATGCCGCGGGTATAGAGTTGCTTGCCTTTCTGCATGCCTGTTGGTGCGAGGAAGATAAGGAGCGCAGTCTGCAGCGCAGTTCCAGCGGTGAGTCGGTGCAATTCAGTTATACGCCCGACATGATTCATGCCTACCTCAATGGCAAAGTGGCACAGCCACATAAAAGTCATATGGATACGCTTTCACGTCATCAGATTGAGACCTTTGGTCGCATCTTGGATGATGGCAGCAAGTCTGCCCTGCCCGAGGATATGGAGGGCTGGGTGCTAGATGACGAAAGCATCATGGGTGCTAAGCTGACCCGTCATAACAATGCAACGGGACGTTTGAGCCTGCATCAGTTGGTGGCGGTCAGGAAAAATGAAACCCAGCCTTACAAGCTGGGTGCAGTGGCTTGGTTGCACGTCTCTATTGATGGCTTGCTACAACTCGGAGTGAGTTATTTGCCGGGCATACCCGAACCAATCTTCGTGCAAGCAGCTGGGGTCGCAACTCAAGTAGCTTTTTTGTTACCTGAGGCAATCACCTTGCGCACACCGCCTAGCCTCATCCTGCCACGCAATGTCTACAAAGTGGGTGGGAAGCTACAGCTCATCCGTATGAATGGTGATAAGACCGATATCAAGATGGGCATCAGTGTCACGCGCGGTTACGACTACGAGCGCATCAGTTACGCCTTGGCCTAATCGCCTGTAGTACGCTTGGGTGGAAACACCAGCGAGAAGGTGCTGCCCTGATTTTCTGTACTGAGGACTTCAAATTTTGCCTGATGGCGCAAGGCGATGTGCTTCACGATTGCCAAACCCAGCCCCGTACCACCAGTCTCACGTGAACGGCTGAGGTCGACGCGGTAGAAGCGTTCTGTCAGTCTAGGGATGTGCTGCGGTGCGATACCGATACCGCTATCCTGTACCGAGAATACCTGCTGCTCATCTCTTTCGCCCCAGCGTATCAGAATCTCACCGCCCTCCGGTGTGTAGCGTATGGCATTACTCAGGAAGTTACTGAAGGCGCTGCGCAATTGTTCATAGTTGCCGACTAGGTTTTTCTCACTGGAGATTTCCATTGTGATGTGATGCTTGCCCGCACTCAACGTCTGTCCATCTTGATAGACCGTACGCAATAAGCTATGGATATCCACAGTTTCTTCGCGTGATGGAGTGAGGTCATTCTCCAGCCTAGACAGAGTCAATAGATCTGCTACCAGATTGTCCATGCGTTTGGTCTGGTCGGCCATCAAATGCAGCGCGCGGCTGATCTGCGCATGGTTAAGATCGTCCATGTCCTGCAGATTTTCGACGTAGCCATTGACCACGGTGAGCGGGGTGCGTAACTCATGTGAGACGTTGGCGACGAAGTCTCTACGCATGGCTTCTATGCGTTCTAATTGGGTGATGTCACGGCTGATGAGCAAACGTTTGTTGTCTCCATAGTCGACGAGCTTAATCGAAAGGCGCATCTCATCATGGCGAGAGGGTGTCATGATCAGCGGCTCGTTATAGTTGCCTTCGTGCAAATAAGTGATGAACTCTGGTTGTCGAACTAGATAGGTGATGTCCTGCAGGACGTCACGCTGCGGGTTCAGTCCAAAATGTAATTCGGCCAGGGGATTGAACCACTCGATACGATTTGCGGAGTTCAGAATGGCTACGCCATCGGGCAGTGCCGAAGTTGCCAATTCAATGTGTTGTAACTCAGACGCCAGATCGGCTTTGGTTTTTTGATGGCGTTTAACCATCTTGTATAAACGCGAGAATGCATCGTCCCATAACCCACTGGCTTCGGGGATGGTATGCAAATCAGGTTTGGCCAGCCACCCGCTGAGCTTGTATAAATGCTGAGCATGACGAGCCATCAGAAATAACAAGGTCGCAATCAGGAACAGCAAGGCCGGGACGACTGAGAATATGGCCCAGATCAGTAATGCAATGATGGTGCCGGTGATGACCGGCGTACTTGCCCTGAACCAAAAATCGAACACAGCTATCCTTTAATTATGTCGCGGAAAAACGGTAACCACTTCCTCGTACGGTTTGTATCAGACTGTCCAGCCCGGTGGGCTCCAATGCAGCACGCAAACGGCGAATATGCACATCCACTGTACGTTCCTCAACAAATACCTGAGTGCCCCACACTTGATCCAATAACTGAGTGCGGCTGTAAACACGCTCGGTATGTGTCATAAAGAATTGTAACAGGCGAAACTCGGTTGGCCCCAGATCTATGCTGCTACCGTTGGCCGTCACGCGATGTGTAGTGGGCGACAGCTCCAGCCCACCTGCGCTGACGTTCTCGTCGGGCATGATGGGGATGTGTCGACGCAGCACTGCGCGTATGCGCGCCATAAGCTCTCGTGGCGAGAAGGGTTTGGTGATGTAATCGTCTGCACCGGATTCCAAACCCAAGATCTTGTCACGCTCATCGCCACGCGCAGTCAGCATGATGATGGGGATGTCGCACGTGCGCGCATCGGCGCGCAATTGTTTAGCGATGACCACACCGCTGGTCTCGGGCAACATCCAATCGAGCAGAATCAGATCGGGCGCATGATCGCGTATCTGCTGCCATGCGGTCGGTGCGTCCTCGGCGCGCAAGGGAATGAAACCCGCCTGCATGACGTTAAACGACAACAGTTCGGCGATAGCCGGTTCATCTTCTACGATCAATATCTTTGCTTGCACGATCACTCCCAGGTTGCGTTCGAAGTTGCCAGCATATTAAGAATATATGACAGTAGTGTGACACAAGCGGTCACTTAAAATCAAAAATCAGCAGCGATGCTGCGTTGTGCCTAATATTTCATTGCTTACATATAGTGAATATAGGGCGCGCGGAAATCTTATTTGCGCTTTGCCTCACTTATAGTTTTGATTTTTTGAGACTCCTTGGAGTTCGTTCATAAGGTGATGAGTACTTGTAGGGCGCATGAGATTGGGTGCATAAGAGCCTATCAGCATGCCCGCAATACTAAATAACAAACCGACTAGTTGGGGTGGCCAGTAGGTGTCAGGTTGTACCAACTCCATCAATATCCAACTCCCCAGCCCCAGCACAATCGACACCATGGCACCCTGATTGTTGGCACGCTTCCAGTAAAGTCCGAAAGCCAGCGGGACGAAAGCACCGACCAACGTGATTTTGTAAGCATTCTCCACCATCTTCATGATGCTGGAATCGGAGTGCAATGCCGACCACAGCACCATCCCGCCGAAGGCCAGTACGATGATGCGCATGGTGCGTAACATCTGCTTGTCTGTCATTTGCTGCATCGCGAAATGTTTGAGGATGTTTTCTGTGAACATCACCGAAGGAGCAAGCAACGTGGCGGAGGCGGTACTCATGATGGCCGAGAGCAGCGCACCAAAGAACATCACCTGAGCGATCAGCGGGGTGTGCTCTAGAATCAACTTGGGTAGCACTTGTTGCGAGTCGCTATCTATCAAGGCGCTGAACACAGTTGGATCGATAAGGGTTGCAGATAGAGCCAAGAACATCGGTATGAAAGCGAAGGCGAAATACAACACGCCACCGAGTACCGAACCGCGCACCGAAGTCTTCTCATCCTTGGCGGATGTCATGCGTTGGAATACGTCTTGTTGCGGGATGGAGCCCAGCATCATTGTCAGTCCTGCACCTATGAAAGGTATCCATTCCTCGAAGCCACCATGCGGGAAGAAATGCAACTTGCCGGTGTCCGAGGCGACTTGCACCACATGCGCTACGCCGCCGACTTGGCCGCTCACCAGATAAGCGATGAGCAACAAGCCCGCCATGATGACCGTCATCTGTACGAAGTCCAACAGCGCGACAGACCACATGCCGCCGAACATGGTGTAAGCCAACACGATGGCCATACCCAGCATCATGCCGTGAGGCTCGGATACCGCGCCGCCACTGACGATGTGGAACACCAAACCCAAAGCCACAACTTGCGCCGAGACCCAGCCCAGATAGGAGATCATGATGCAGATGGTCATGATCAATTCAACAGTGCGTGTGTAGCGCAGGCGATAGTAGTCGCCTATGGTGAGCAAATTCATGCGATACAGCAGGGGCGCGAAGAATAGTCCTGCGATGATCAGACACAAACTCGCACCAAAGGGGTCGGCTACCACGCCGCTCATGCCTTCTTTGACGAAGGTCGCCGAGATGCCGAGTACGGTTTCAGCACCGAACCAAGTCGCAAACACCGTGGCGGTGACGACGGGCAGCGGTAGATTGCGTCCTGCGACCACGAAGTCTCGCGCATTGTGTACGCGTGTGGCGGCATAGATGCCTATACCGATAGATAACAAGAGATACAGTGCGACGAACCAGATCAACATGATAGAGACGAGCGTAAATCGATGGCGCGAATTTTAGCAGTGCTGTGCGTTGCAGCAAGTAGAAAACCTTGGCTGTATGGTCACATACGGGCGATATAATCCAAAGATATATACAAGGACAGCACTTATGGACACCCTTACACAGTTACGCAATGGCAGTTTGAGCGGTATCAAACGCTTAGACCTGAGTTGCGGACTTGATGCCTTTCCAGCTGAGATTTTCAAGCTGGCCGATAGTTTGGAGATTCTCAATCTATCCGGCAACGCGCTAACGAGTTTGCCTGATGATTTGCCACGTTTACACAAGTTGCGCGTGATTTTTTGTTCAGACAATCGCTTCACTGAAGTGCCTGCAGTATTAGGTCGCTGCCCGGAACTGAGTATGGTGGGATTCAAGGCGAATCAGATTACGCGATTCACGGCCGCCGCGCTGCCGCCAAAATTACGCTGGTTGATCCTCACGGACAATCAGTTGAAAGAAGTTCCAGCAGAACTAGGTGCATGTCCTGCGTTGCAGAAGCTGATGTTAGCGGGGAATCAATTGCAGCAGTTGCCTAAGACCTTGGCAAACTGTCAGAACTTGGAATTGTTACGCATCTCGGCAAATCGTTTCGAGACACTACCTGCTTGGCTGACGAGCTTGCCCAAGCTGGCGTGGTTAGCCTATGCCGGAAATCCATTTAGTGAAGCGCAAGAGTATGTCGCGATCGACGAGTCAGACATCCCGTGCATTAACTGGCACGAGTTGGAATTGCAGCAACAGTTGGGCGAGGGTGCGTCCGGTGTGATCCATCAAGCGTTGTGGCAATCAGAGCAAGGCAGCAAAGGCGTAGCAGTAAAACTCTATAAGGGCGCGCTCACCAGTGATGGCTTGCCGCGCAGTGAGAAGGCTGCCAGCTTGGCGGCGGGACAGCATGCTGGATTGGTCGGTGTGCAAGGTAGATTGCGTGGACACCCGCAGGGCAGGATGGGCATGGTGATGCCG
>JBBQKX010000031.1:0-20448 GCA_038327315.1 Burkholderiales bacterium
GCGTGGCCATGCATAGGCTATGCCGATGAGCGTATGGAATATTTCCTCGCTAGAGGCCTGACCTTGCAAGAGCGTAAGTTGGACGAGGGCGAATTTTTGGAAGTGTTTGAGCTCTCTTTGACTGAGGCGATAGACTGGATACGTTTAGGTAAGATCAATGAAAGTAAGACCATCGTCGGCCTATTCTGGTTGGAAAAATTTCTGCAAGACTGGAAGCGTTAGTGCGAGGGGCAAGCTCTCTTA
This sequence comes from Burkholderiales bacterium, assembly GCA_038327315.1. Taxonomy (GTDB): domain Bacteria; phylum Pseudomonadota; class Gammaproteobacteria; order Burkholderiales; family Gallionellaceae; genus Gallionella. The sequence goes on from JBBQKX010000031.1 coordinate 244, forward strand.
AGGTCCGGTTAAAGTTATTCCTTAGGTTGCCGATAACTAGATTATCTGTGGTCATCGCTGCTGTGATGACAGTTTATAAGTTACGGGAGAAACAAAGATGTCTGAACTAGATACGCCTGACACACTAATGTTGTCTGTTGCCAAGCTGGATACCTTACCTGCTATGCCGGCGATTGCGCAGAAATTGCTATTGTTGGACTTGGACAATGAATCTGATGAAGCACAGTTTCTTAAGTTGATTGAGCATGATCCGCAGATTGCAGCCAAGATTGTGGGGCTGGCCAATGCACCTGCCTATGCTGTGTCGCGCAAGATACTATCCGTGCCGGATGCGGTGAGGATATTGGGAATGTCGCGGGTCAAATCGGTGGTTTTCGGTATCGTTTTGATGTCTTCGCTGAACCTTGGGCCGGAAGGTAAGCTCAAGACTCAAGAATTGTGGATGCACAGTATGTCAGTCGCCGTTGCGATGAGTACGATCTCCTATGCAATGCCCGGACAGGTTCGACCAGTCGACGACCATGTCTTTTTAGCGGGCTTGCTACACAACATAGGCTATATGGCGCTAAATTACTTGGATCATGAGGCTAGTGACAAGCTGCACGAACAATTGCAGGAAGCCAAAAGTAATATGCTTTTGAAGATAGAACGCGCCTTGTTAGGTACCACGCATGCAGAGATTGGTGCGGAACTGGCACATCACTGGAACCTACCTGAGGAGGTCGTCACGGTGATACGCGAACACCATAACCTGAATGCTGAAAATATCGCGGAATATCCTATATTAGTTCGGTTGGTGTATATCGCCGAACAACTCGTCGGAGAGTTCGCTGTCAAGAAAAGTATTGAGCACTCGATTACTGACAGCGAGTGGCAAGCCTTGGCAATCGATCCAGAAAAAGCAGAAGATATCTCAGCGCAGGTCTATGAGATTGCTACTCAAGCGGGACAGATGGTCGCTGCGTTCTAGAGCCAGCAATTAATGTGGACCGTGAGTTGCAGTTATGAAGGTTGGGTGTGGGTGATGTAGTCTTCGGCCTGTTTGTCTGCGAACTCGATATGTGTGTACAAGCGAGCCAAAGGCCAGTGGTTGAACCACTCCAGAAATTCATCCTCACCTAGGTATTCCAGTTTGCTCTTGAATTGCAGTGCATCATTGAGCAGCTCCTCGTGGCGCTCGTGGTGCCAAGCCAATTGAGGGTAGTGATGCTCCCGCATCACTTGTTCTTCAGACTCCATGTGGTAGCGGGTGTAGGAAATCACATCCTCTATAAGGGCGGAGATGTCGTGCAGGGCGCGTGCCTCTTTGACGCCATCTCGTAATTGATAAAGCTTGTTTATTAACTGCTGATGCTGTTCGTGTATGACGGATTCCATATCATCTTTCCATGAAAAATGAGGGGTGTAGTGATGTTGGCCATATTGCTAGTTCGTAACTTAGTTGTTCTAAGTGAAAACTGCAACCATATGCTAGTAAGCAAATGAAAAACGGCATCCAGATGTGGGTGCCGTTTTTTTCTTCGAGACTTGTTTGACTTAGATGATCTTTGCTAACTCAGCTGCTTTGCCGATATATGTCTCAGGTGATAGTTGTAATAAACGTTGTTTCTCGGATTCAGGTATCTCCAGCGTGTTGATGAAAGCCTGCAAAGTGGCGCGGTTGATGCCGCTTTGACCTCGGGTCAGTTCCTTGAGTTTGTCATAGGCGTTCTCGATGTTGTAACGGCGCATCACAGTCTGTATCGGTTCTGCCATGACTTCCCAGCTTGCGTTCAGATCATCCGTGACGCGTTGTGCGTTGACTTCCAGCTTGTTCAGGCCTCGCAAGCATGACTCATAAGCCAGCAGGGTGTAGCCCAGAGCGACGCCCATATTGCGCAATACGGTGGAATCGGTGAGATCGCGCTGCATGCGTGATACCGGCAATTTTTCAGATAGATGACGCAACAGTGCATTAGCCAAGCCCAGATTGCCTTCCGAGTTCTCGAAGTCGATAGGGTTAACCTTGTGTGGCATGGTGGAAGAACCGACTTCGCCTTTGACCACTTTTTGTTTGAAATAGCCCAGCGAAATGTAGCCCCAAATGTCGCGGTTCAGATCGATCAGGATGGTATTGATGCGTGCGTAAGCATCGTACAACTCGGCCATATAGTCGTGCGGTTCGATTTGTATGGTGTAAGGGTTGAAGGTGATGCCGCGTGCAGTGACGAAGTTGCGTGAGAAGTTCTCCCAATCAACCTCTGGATAGGCCGCCAGATGGGCATTGTAGTTACCCACAGCGCCGTTGATCTTGCCTAGGATTTGGGTGGTCTCCAAGCGTTGATGGGCGCGCTGCAAACGATAAACCACGTTGGCCAATTCCTTGCCCAAGGTGCTAGGTGTCGCTGTTTGGCCGTGGGTACGGCACAACATCGGCAGGTCAGCGAGTTGATGTGCGAGTGTCTGTAAGCGTGTAGTCAATACATTTAGGGCTGGCAGCATCACGGCATCACGTGCGTTCTTCAACATCAACGCGTGACTCAAATTGTTGATATCTTCGGACGTGCAGGCGAAGTGGATGAATTCCAAAACTTTGGCGGTCTCAGCATTGATTGAGAGTTTTTCACGCAACCAGTACTCGACCGCTTTAACGTCGTGATTGGTAGTGCGCTCAATGTCTTTGATTGATTGTGCGTCGTCCTCCGAGAAATTCTCGTTCAGTGCGTCCAGCATCGCTACGGTCGCATCAGAGAAGGGGGCGATCTCTGGGATGTCTTTTTGCGCGCTGAGTGCCTTTAACCATTCGATTTCGATGAGCACACGAAATCGAATCAGACCGAACTCACTGAAGTAGGCTCGCAATGCATCAACTTTGCCGTGATATCGGCCATCTAGCGGTGACAGGGCAGTGAGTTTGGTGAGTGTGGTCATGGTAGAAGTCCCAGTAAAAACTAAAGCGCGCATTTTACGCGAAAGCGTGGCTTAAGATTCAGGATTCAGGATTCAGTAGGTGGGTTGAGATAAGCACTGCACTGTATTTAACTGACTTCTGCATTCCATATCCAGCAACTTATGCCTGAGGATTGATATGTACAGTTCGTGTAGGGAAAGCAAAGTCTGCACCGTGTTCCGCTACGATCTGCGCGACCTTAAACAAAATGTCCTGCTTCGTGCTTTGAAAATCCATTAGCGCAGTCGCCTTGGTGCTAGCGAGCAGAGAGATGTTCAGGGATGAGTCTGCGAACTGATTGAATGCGGCAACGATATTCTGTGTGTTATCGATTTCAGGATGCTGCTCTAACATTGCCTTGATGCTAGCAGTAATCGCAGGCAGTTTATCTATATCGCTATATCGCAAGCCTATCGTCTCCTGGATACGACGGTGTGACATACGCGTGACATTCTCCACGACGATAGTTGTGAATAGAGAGTTGGGTATATACAACAAGGTCATATTTATGGCGCGCAAGCTGGTTTGGCGCCAGCCTATATGCTCTACTTTGCCCTCGATTTGTTTGTCCGGTGAGCGGATAGAGTCGCCGACATTGAAAGGTCGATCCAGATGCACCATCACGCCGCCAAAGAGATTGGCTAACAGGTCTTTGGCTGCGAAACCCACTGCGATGCCGCCTACCCCGCCAAAGGCGAGCAGGCCAGAGATGCTAAATCCTAATGTCTGCATAGCTGTCAGCAGGGCGACCACCACCACCGAGATGCGTGCAAGCTTACTCAGGCCGTTGACGGTAGTGAGATCTACGCCGCGCTCATTCTCGCGATCCCTGGCCGCTATGTTGGCAGCAATCTCGTGTATCAGCCTGAATAAGAACCAAGCGACACAGATAAGGAAACCGATATTGCGTACTGGTTCGAGATATTCGAGTAGTTTTTCGCCAGTCTGTAGATGTACCAGATGCAGAAAGACGGCGAGTCCGATTACCCATATCATCACTGGTAGAGGCTTGCGTGCGGCAGCGATGAGTGCGTCGTCCCAAACATTGTCGGTCTGCGCTACTAGTTTTTCTGCACGCTTAAGCAGGTGATTGCCAATCAACGTGGCAATCACGGTCACTAGCAAGACGATTAGCAGTCGTAGTATCTCGGGTGTCATGACGCTCACTTGATAATACCTCCGCCTAAACAGATCTCGCCGTCGTATACGACTACTGATTGTCCGGGTGTGACGGCCCACTGCGCTTCATCGAAGCTGTAATGGGTGAGTTCGCCATCGGCTAAAGAGATGCGGCATTTAGCATCTTGTTGGCGATAACGGGTTTTAGCTGCATAGCTGCGCGTTAGGTCTGCGGTTGCGCCACTGATCCAGTGCATATCCAGCACATCTAGTTCATGGGCGAGTAGGGCGGGGTGGTCATGTCCTTGTACTACAATCAGATGGTTGTTCGTCATATCTTTACCAGCCACAAACCAAGGGTCGCCAGATGACTCTTTAGATCCGCCTATGCCTAGGCCTTGGCGCTGACCTAGTGTGTAAAAGGAGAGCCCCATATGTTTGCCGACCACATGGCCTTCAGGTGTGCGCATCTCACCCGGTTGCGTGGGCAGATATCGATTGAGGAATTCTCTGAAGGGTCGCTCTCCTATGAAACAGATGCCGGTACTGTCTTTTTTTGCATGGTTGGATAAGCCATGTTGCTCGGCAATGCGTCGCACCTCGGATTTCAGGATATTGCCCAGGGGAAACATCGCGTGGCTCAATTGTGTCTGATTCAGTCTGTGCAGGAAGTAGCTTTGATCCTTGCTCGCATCAATGGCTTTGATTAGTTGAAATGTTCCGTCCACTTCGCGCACTTGCGCGTAATGGCCAGTGGCGATGGTCTCAGCACCGAGTGCGATGGCGTGGTCCAAAAATGCTTTGAACTTAATTTCGGCGTTGCACAGGATGTCAGGATTGGGCGTGCGTCCCGCTTCATACTCACGTAGGAAATAGCTGAACACACGGTCCTTGTACTCTTTGGAGAAGTTCACTGCCTCTATGGGAATGCCTATAGTATCGGCCACCGAGACTGCGTCCAGTAAGTCCTGACGTGACGAGCAGTACTCGTCAGTGTCGTCGTCTTCCCAATTCTTCATGAACAAGCCGATCACGTCATAGCCTTGTTGCTTGAGTAACAAAGCGGTGACAGAGGAGTCGACCCCGCCGGACATGCCGACCACGATACGTTTACTCATAGTGAACCAGTATCTCCAGTGGATAACGTTTGCCAGCCTGATGATCCTCTATACAACGCAAGATGAGCGGGCTGCGGTGACGAGCTTGCGTGGCGCGTATCTCATCGAGAGTGAGCCACACTGCGCGCAGTATGCCTGTGTCTAACTGACGATGTTCATCATGGCCAGTGATCTCACCACTGAATGCAAAACGCAGATAAGTGGTGTCCGATTCTGGCGCATGCCAGCGATAGATGCCGATTAAAGCGCTAGGGGTGAAGTGGTAAGCAGACTCTTCCAACGTCTCGCGCGTAACAGCGGTCAGTAAAGATTCGTGCGACTCAAGATGCCCAGCAGGCTGGTTGTAGCGCAAACCTTGTGCGGTCTCTTCTTCGACGAGTAAATATCTGCCGTCACGTTCTATGACAGCGGCGACAGTGACATTGGGTTTCCATACCATATTCATACATCAATAGTATTGCAGAAATGAAAAAGAGGCAGGGTCGCCCCTGCCTCTTTCAAAGTGTACGCGACTTACTTGGCTGCGTCAGCTTTGTGGTGCTTTTTAGTGTGCTTCACATGCTTCACATGCTTGGCTTCAGCTTTGGCCGCTGGTGCTGCTACTTCAGCAGCTGGTGCAGCCTTTGTTTCGGCTTCTGCCGCAACAGCAGAGAAAGTTACAGTTGCGAAAACAGCAGCGATCAATGCAGACAAAATTTTGCTCATTATGAACTCCATTTAAAAAGATTTATAAATCTTGATTCCGACACGATGGTGTCGGCTGCATTAACGCTGCTGTAGATTGTTGGGTTGACACTATTCCAACAATTAAATTTGGTGCCGGGGGGGGGAATCGAACCCCCACGCCCTTTCAGGCACCGGATTTTGAGTCCGGCACGTCTACCAGTTCCATCACCCCGGCAAGGAGGCGCGCATTATCCATGAAACATATGTTCACATCAAGCTACAATCTCGCCTTTATGCAAAATATTTTTTCGTATGCGTACTGATGAGTTTGATTTTGAGTTGCCGGATGATCTAATTGCCCAGCATCCACCTGAGATACGAGGGGCTAGCCGTTTGCTGCATGTACATGATGGCGCGCATGAAGATAAGGCTTTTGCCGACTTTTTGACACTCGTCAGAGCGGATGATGTGCTGGTGTTGAACGATACTCGCGTGATTAAAGCACGATTGTTTGGCAGTAAATCTAGTGGCGGCAAGGTGGAGGTGCTGGTTGAGCGTGTTTTGAACGACCACGAGGTGTGGGCGCAAGTACGTGCAAGCCGCTCCCCATTAGCGGGAACGCATATGTTGTTGGCCGAGAGTATAGATGTAGAAGTTCTTGGACGCCAAGGTGAGTTCTTCCATCTACGTTTTGATGAGACTGAGACAGTCTGGGTTTGGCTGGAGCGATATGGTCGATTACCATTACCGCCCTATATTACTCACACCGCCGATGGTGATGACGAGCAACGCTATCAAACAGTGTTTGCACGTGCAGATGGTGCGGTTGCCGCACCCACTGCGGGTTTGCATTTTGACGATGTCATGTTAAAAGCCTTGCGCAAAAAAGGTGTGCAGATTGTCTATGTCACGCTGCATGTGGGTGCGGGAACCTTTCAGCCGGTGCGCGCGGAGTTTGTTCATGAGCATCATATGCACAGTGAGCGCTACGAGATACCGGAGGCTACAGTGGAGGCCATTGCCAAAGCACACAAGGGCAATGGTAAGGTGATTGCGGTCGGTACGACTAGTTTGCGTGCGTTAGAGAGTGCGGCAGCTTCTGGTGCATTGTCTAGTGGCTTGGGTGAGACCAGTATCTTTATCACCCCGGGTTATCGATTTAACGTGGTCGATGCATTGTTGACCAACTTTCATCTGCCCAAGTCCACGTTGTTGATGTTGGTTAGCGCCTTCGGTGGGGTGGCGGAGTTGCGTGCTGCGTATTGTCACGCGGTAGAGAGCAAGTATCGCTTCTTCAGCTATGGCGATGCGATGTTCATAGAAAACAGGGCAGTCGTAAGACATAAGACGTAAGAAAAAACAAAAATCCCCGCGTAGCGGACAACACCAACTTACGACTTCTAGCTTACGACTATTGATTTAAAGAACACACAGGAAACTAAATGGAATTCACTTTATATAAGACTTCGGGCGCGGCAAGGCGTGGACAGATTAGCTTGGCGCATGGCGCAGTGCAGACACCAGCCTTCATGCCGGTCGGCACTTACGGTACGGTAAAAGCTATGTCGCCCAAGGAGTTGCGTGAGATAGATGCGCACATCGTGCTTGGTAACACCTTTCACCTTTGGCTGCGCCCGGGCTTGGAAGTCATAGAGGCCCATGGTGGTCTGCATAGCTTCATGGGTTGGGATGGTCCCATCCTGACTGATTCCGGTGGTTTCCAGGTATTCAGCTTAGGTGCGTTGCGCAAAATTAGCGAAGAAGGCGTGAAATTCCAGTCCCCAGTAAATGGTGACAAGATGTTTCTGACACCCGAGGAATCTATGCGCATACAGCGCGTGTTAAATTCCGACATCGTGATGATCTTTGACGAATGCACACCCTATCCGGCAACGGTGCGTGAGGCGGCAGACTCGATGCGTTTGTCTTTGCGTTGGGCGGAACGCTCCAAACGTTCACATCAGGGTAATCCAAACGCCTTGTTCGGTATCGTGCAGGGAGGTATGTATGAAGCATTGCGCGATGAGTCCTTGACGGGATTGACCGATATCGGATTTGATGGCTATGCCATTGGTGGCTTGTCTGTAGGTGAGCCCAAGGAAGATATGTTGCGCATCCTGAAGCACACTGCGCCTCAGTTGCCGCAAGATAAGCCGCGCTATCTGATGGGTGTAGGTACACCAGAAGACATCGTTGCGGCGGTGTCGCAGGGTATAGATATGTTCGATTGTGTGATGCCTACCCGCAATGCGCGCAACGGCATGTTGTTTACCCAAAATGGCGACATCAAGATTAAGAATGCGCAATATCGTTTGGATACTCGCCCGCTGGACGAGCATTGCACCTGTTATACCTGTCAAAATTTCAGTCGCGCATACCTGCATCATTTATACAGGCTGAAGGAGATTCTTAGTGCGCGTTTAAATACCATACACAACTTGCACTATTATCAGCAGCTGATGCAGGAGATACGCGCGTCTATAGAGGCGGATGCTTTTGCCCAATTTGTAGAGCGTTTTCACCAACGCCGTGCGGGAGTGTCATCAGAATGACATGCGCTTCGTGTTAGAATGCGCGGCTTTTTTCAACTTGGAGAACTTAAATAATGTTTATCAGTAACGCATATGCAGAAGGCGCAGCAGTAGCACAGAGCAGCGGTATCATGGATTTCTTGCCCCTGATCGCATTGGTCGCGGTGTTCTATTTCTTGGTATTGCGCCCACAATCCAAACGTGCGAAAGAGCAAAAAGTGATGATGGGCGCGCTGCAAAAAGGCGATGAAATCGTGACTAGTTCCGGCATCGTGGGACGCGTCACTAAGGTTTATGAAGAATATGCCAGCGTAGAAGTGGCGGAGAACGTGGAAGTGAAAGTGCAAAAAATCGCCATCCTTAACGTGCTGCCTAAGGGCTCGTTAAACTCCATCAAGTAATAATTGTCATCGATACTGAACCGGGGTTGTCCCCGGTTCAGTGTTTTGTGGACGCGTAATATAAGTATCTTAAGAGGTCGCAATGAATCGTTACCCCATGTGGAAATACCTGCTCATACTCGTCGTGTTAGTGACGGGCCTGATCTATACGCTGCCGAATTTCTTTGGTGAGTCACCCGCTGTGCAAATCTCTCCTTTGCGCACCAGTATGAAAGCCGATGAGGCGCTGTTGGAAAGCACCACCAAGGCCTTGGCTGATGCGCATCTGAATACCGATCTGGTGACGCTGGAGGGTAATAGTGTAAAGGCGCGTTTTGCCGATACCGACACTCAGCTTAAGGCCAAAGATGTGCTACATGCACAATTGGGTGATGACTATGTGGTAGCGCTGAATCTGGTGCCACGCTCACCTCACTGGCTGACTGCAATGCATGCACTACCTATGTATTTGGGGCTGGATCTGCGTGGTGGTGTGCACTTCTTGTTGCAAGTGGATATGAAGGCGGCTTTGAATAAGGCGCTAGATGCGGCGACTGGAGATATACGCAGCAATTTGCGTGAGCAAAACATTGCTTATTCGGGTGTGACGCGTGAGGGAGACACTTTACTGGTTAAGTTTCGCGATGCAGCTGCGCGTGACAAGGGTGAGGCTGAGCTCAAGCAGAAGTTCACAGATTTCAGTCTGACCAGCAAGGATGTCGGCAGTGAAATGGTGTTGCAAGCGAAGTTGACAGTACAGGCTGAGCGTCGCATCCAAGAGTCTGCTGTGCAGCAAAACTTGCTGACCTTGCGCAACCGCGTCAATGAGTTGGGTGTAGCTGAGCCTGTCATCCAGCAACAGGGCGCGGATCGCATCGTGGTGCAATTGCCAGGTGTGCAGGACACTGCGCGAGCTAAGGACATCCTTGGACGTACAGCGACTTTGGAAGTGCGACTGGTTGATGATGAACACCAGGTAGATGCCAATGGAATCGTGCCATTCGGTCTGGATGCCTTTAAGGATAGAGAGGGTCGTACCTTGTTGGTTAAAAAACAGGTACTGCTTACCGGTGAGCGTATCAATGATGCGCAACCCGGCTTCGATAATCGTGATAACGAGCCAGCGGTACACATCAATCTGGATGGCGTGGGTGCACGTAAATTCAAGGAAGCAACGCGTGAGAATGTAGGTAAGCGCATGGCGATTATCTTGTTTGAAAAAGGCAAGGGTGAGATTGTCACCGCACCTGTGATACGAGAAGAGATTGGTGGCGGTCGTGTACAGATCAGCGGTCGTATGAGTACCGAAGAGGCACAAGATACATCCCTGTTGTTGCGCGCTGGTGCGCTGGCCGCCCCTATGGAGATCGTCGAAGAGCGTACTGTAGGACCTAGCTTAGGTGCGGATAACATCGCTCGCGGTTTCAATTCGACCAAAATCGGTTTCGTGATGATTGCGGTGTTCATGGTTGCCTACTATCTGATGTTCGGCACCATCTCGGTATTCGCTTTGGCAGCCAACTTGCTGCTACTGATTGCGTTATTGTCCATGCTGCAAGCCACGCTCACTCTGCCCGGTATGGCAGGTATTGCGTTGACCCTAGGTATGGCGATTGACTCCAACGTGCTGATCAATGAGCGGATACGTGAGGAGTTGCGTAATGGCATCACTCCGCAAGCAGCCATCAACGCAGGTTACGAGAACGCTTTCGCCACTATTGTGGATTCGAACATTACCAACCTCATCGCCGGTATCGCCTTGTTCCTGTTCGGTTCTGGCCCAATCAAGGGTTTCGCGGTGGTGTTGTGTCTGGGTATTCTGACGTCGATGTTCAGTTCGGTATTGGTATCACGCGCGGTCGTCAATCTGATGTATGGCAGCAAGGCGCGACTGAGCAAAGTCGCAATCGGTTAAAGGAAAGAAAATGGAATTCTTCAAGATCAAACGTGATATCCCGTTCATGAGCTACGGGAAGGTTACGACCAGTATCTCTCTGGTAACTTTTCTGTTCGCGGTGTTCTTCCTCGCTTACAAAGGCTTGAACTTTGGTGTGGACTTCACTGGCGGTACGGTGATGGAAGTGCATTATGTGGAGGCGGCCGATTTGAATAAGGTGCGCGCACAATTGACTGCAGCAGATCTGGCCGATGTTCAAGTGCAGAATTTCGGTTCCAGCCACGATGTGTTGATCCAGATTCCGCTTAAAGCTAGCAAGGCTGGAGCCAAACTTAGTGAAGAAGTGATGTCTACGCTGCGTCAGCAGGATGCCAGCGTGGAGATGCGCCGTGTCGAATTTGTCGGACCTCAAGTCGGTAAGGACCTGATAGAGAATGGTGCGATGGCTTTGCTACTGGTTAGTTTGGGTATTGTGGGCTATCTGTGGATACGTTTCGAATGGAAGTTTGGTCTGTCCGCGATCATCGCTAACTTGCATGACGTGGTCATTATTCTCGGCTTTTTCGCCTTCTTTCAATGGGAGTTTTCATTGTCTGTGTTGGCGGCAGTATTGGCTGTATTGGGTTATTCGGTAAACGAGTCTGTCGTGGTGTTCGATCGTATCCGTGAGAACTTCCGCAAGATGCGTAAGGCCGAGACGGCTGAGATTATCGACAACGCCATTACACGTACCATGTCACGCACCATCATCACGCACGGTTCAACGCAGATGATGGTGGGCGCGATGTTGTTTATGGGCGGCGAGACACTGCATTACTTCGCTATGGCACTGACGATTGGTATCCTGTTCAGTATCTATTCTTCGGTGTTGGTTGCGAGTCCATTGCTGATTATGTTTGGTGTGTCGCGTGAAGACTTCATCAAGCCAGAAAAGACTGAAGCGGAAGAAGTATTGCCGTGATCGACTTCATCCTGCACATAGACGTACACCTGTTGGCAATGGCCCATGAGTACGGCTATTGGGTCTACGCGATCTTGTTCGCGATTATCTTTGCCGAAACTGGCTTGGTAGTCGCGCCCTTACTACCGGGTGATTCCTTGCTGTTCGTGGCGGGTGCATTGTGCGGTTTGGGGGCTTTGAAGCTGGAATGGTTGATACCGTTGTTGATTTTGGCTGCATTCCTAGGCGATAACACCAACTACTGGATAGGTCGTGTCTTAGGCTTGCATTTGTTTGATCTGTTCTTAGGTAAGTTTGTTAAACGTGAGCATTTGGACAAGACGCGTGCTTTTTACGAACAGCATGGCGGCAAGACGATTATCTTCGCACGCTTCCTCCCTATCGTACGTACCTTTGCTCCTTTTGTTGCGGGCCTAGGCCTGATGCGTTATCCGCTATTCATGATGTTTAGTGCCTTAGGTAGTGTGGCTTGGATTACCTCTTTGACTCTGGCAGGTTACTTCTTCGGTAACTTCCCTATTGTTAAAGATAATCTGACACTCATCATAGTGGTAGTGATTTTCATATCATTCTTGCCCGCCATAAATGAGTTCATCAAGCATAAACGTGCGACTAAATGATTAAAAAAAGCAGCCTAGGGGCTGCTTTTTTTACGTCCTAACTTTGCTTGAGTGAAACGTCTAATGTGCCTGAACGTATATGTAGATCGCGTTGCGGAAAGGGTATTTCGATACCGCGCTTCTTGAGCTCATCATCTATCGCCCATAGATAGCGCGCTGTCGTCCGTCCCGGTATCGCGATGTCATCAGTGCCGACCCATACCACTAGCTCAAAATCAAGACTACTATCACCGAACTTGACCAGCCACGCATCCGGTTCGCGATCATTACCTAGTTGTGTGCTGGAGATGCTCTTGGCGGCAGCGATCGCTGCTTCTTTCACCAGATGCTTGTCCGAACCATAGGCTACACCGAAAGGGATGTGCATACGTCGTGTGCGCTCACCTAATGTCCAATTCACTACGCGACCGGTGATGAATTCTGAGTTGGGTACGATGACGTCTATCAGGTCGGTGGTGGTTACGCGGGTATAACGCAGATTGATTTCTGCGACGCGCCCCATGACGCCAGATTGTAGATCGACGAAGTCATCCACTTTGACGATTTTCTCGATCAGAATGATGATGCCCGAGACAAAGTTGCTGATGATGTTCTGCAAGCCAAATCCCACACCCACACCAATCGCACCGCCCATCACGGCTAGGCTGGCAGTATTGAAACCTAGATAACTCAGGCCGATGAATATGCCCAAGATCCAGATTGCATAGCGGCTGATGCGGCTCAAGGCATACCATCCTGGCGTGGTGCCCCCCTTGTCGTCTCGGCCCACCTTGAGTAGTAGCCTCTCTAACATGCCGCTGATGCGCCATACTAAGATTAGGATTAGGCATAGACCAAAGAAGCGCAGCAGGTTGACTTGGGTATCTGCGATGTCGAACCAAGTGATCAAACTGATGCGCTTGAGTTCAATAAAAAATTGGGTCAGAGTTTCCATGAGGTTTTAGCTTATAAGAATGGACTCGATTCTACACGTCGTCCCTGATATGCATGGGGTTCAATAGTGGGTGCATGCTACAATCGAAATCAAATTTTTGTAAGGAAAACGCACAGTGATAGTCACCTTGTTAATGATTGCAGGCATCCTTTTTCTAGCCCTTCAGTTAGAAGAAAAGTTAAGAGTACCTTCGCCGCTGGGTCTAATCGCACTCTCATTTGTTGCACATTTCGTATTCCAAAAAGTCCCAGTTCTAACCGGTGACGCCGACCACTTTGCTACGCTGGTCATCTTTTTATTGCCGATATTGTTGATTTCGGACTCGCTGGAGATCAAGGTCGCGGATCTCAAGGAACATGGCTATAGCCTGTTGTATCTCGCTGTTGTTGCCGTGGTGTTATCAGTGCTGATGGCACTCTCTATTTCTGGTTGGCTGTTCGCTGACTATAATCTTTCCACTGCAGCCGTCATGGTGTTGTTCGCTATGGTGTTAGCGACCGATCCTGTTTCGGTGGTGAGTATCTTCTCTAAGTTTGAGTTACCACATCGACTAAAGGTACTTGCTGAGGGAGAAAGTTTGCTTAATGACGCCACGGCCTTGATTGTGTTTGTGTTCGTCGGTCTATACGCACTAGGTGGCGGAGAACTTGGTGTGGCCTATGTGGCCGAGATCAGCGGCGAAGTGGTGTTGGGTTCGGTAGCGGTAGGTATGACGGTAGGCTTCGCCGGCTTGTTCGCAATGAAGTCCACCGAAAATCGTATCGCAGAGATGATGGTGTTGATTATCACAGGATACGGCGCATTCGAAATCTCTGAACATTTTTATAGCGTCCTGAACCTGTTGGGCGGGCACTCGCATCTGCATCTTTCCGGCATCCTTGCTTGTATCTTTGCCACTATCACGGTGAATCATGTGATGACGCAGGCGATGCAGGTCGAGAGTGAGCAATTGGACAGAGATGAAGCGGAACTGGAGCGCGAGGCTGCAAATCTTGATACTTCAAAAAGCTTGATACAGAGCGTGCTAAGTAGAATTAAAGCAACGGTTGAGGAGCGTGAACGTCATCTGCGTACCAAGGAGGATGTACAACTGTTAGCAATGGTAGCTAACACCATATTGTTTGTTGCAATGGCCGAGATGATAGATATCAATCTGCTGTGGAAGTACAAGTTCGAAATCATGATGATGTTCCTTGCTACCACCTTTATACGCGGTGTGATGATGGCCTTGTTTGCTTGGTTCGCAAATCGCACCGATAAGATGGTAGATATTAATCTGCGCTGGTGGGGAGTATTGACTTTCGCTGGTATTAAGGGAGGTTTGTCCATCGTGATGATCACTATGATCCCGACCTCTTTCGAATATTTGGAGATGTTTAAGGCGGTAGTGATAGGCGTCATCATGTTATCGACCTTTATCTATTCTGGGATATTGCTGGTGATCATAGGTCGCAACAAAGCGCGTTTCATGGCTGAAAAGTTGGCTGAGCATCATTGATAAAGATACTTGGTAATACTGGTTGGGAGTTGGCATGAGTGACAGTTTAATGATTTGGATATCTGAGCCTATTTTTATTAAAAGCTTGCAAGCCATCATTGCAACTATCTTGATATTTGTACTTGCACATTTATTTAAAAATGCTGTTTCTCTAAGAACTGATGACAAAGATTTGCGCTACAAAGTGCGCAAACTGATTGATCTTCTGGTCTATGTTTCTATATTGATAGTCGCGCTCATTGTATTCAGTGAGCAGATGAAAAATCTCACGGTCATACTTGGTGCGTTGAGTGTCGGTATCGGTTTTGCGATGCGGGAGTTGATTCAAAGTCTGATAGGCTGGTTGGCGATCACTTTTTGGGGCTTGTATAAGCCTGGCCAGCGCATACAAATGGGCGGCATCATGGGGGATGTTATCGATATAGCACCTCTCACTACAACCGTGATGGAGTGTGGTGGTTGGGTCAAAGGGGATTTATATAATGGCCGCTTGGTCCGTCTCTCCAATAGCCTAGTTTTCAAAGATCCCATCTTGAATTACACCGCAGACTTTCCGTTCCTGTGGGATGAGATAGTTATTCCAGTACGTACTGATTCTGACCATAAAATGGCGCGCAGTCTCATTGAGGACTCGGCACGTAGGATGTTGAGTAAAGTGAGTGATGACTCAAAAATGGCATGGGATGTTTTCACGAGACATTATCGAGTTGAGGATGCAAAACTTGAGCCTATGATAACCATGAGTTTTGATTCAAATTGGATAGAGTTTACTCTGCGTTATGTGGTTGACTACAAGGCACGCAGAAGCACCAAAGATAAATTATTCTCTAGCATCCTGGCAGGTTTTGAAGATTCCAAGGGCAGGGTGCAGATTGCTTCAGCTTCTTATCAAATAACGGAGCTTCCAATAGTGCGACTGAACCAAACAGGAAGTAACTTAAATGCTTAAATCCTCCGTTAGAGCACCTTGGCGCGATCAAGTTTATCGCATCATCTTCGAGGCAGATACGCCTAACGGCAAGCTGTTCGATATCGTACTGGTGCTTTCGATCATTACGAGTGTGTTTGTGGTGATGTTGGATAGTGTGGCTACGATACACGCAGATTGGCAATCCGAGTTCTTCGTGTTGGAGTGGTATTTTACTATCATCTTCACCATCGAGTATCTTGCGCGCGTGGTCTCGGTGCATAAACCCACGGCCTACATCTTCAGCTTCATGGGTATGGTGGATCTGCTGTCGACCTTGCCCAGCTATCTGGGGTTGTTCATGGGCGGCGCTAGTTACGCGATGGCCTTGCGACTGTTGCGTTTGTTGCGTATTTTCCGTGTCCTAAAGCTCGCCTACTACCTGGAAGAAAGCCATGTGATGGCGCAGGCGTTGGCCGCGAGTAAGCGCAAGCTGATGGTGTTCCTGCTCACTATCCTGACGCTGGTGATGATATTGGGTACGGTGATGTTCGTGGTGGAAGGTCCGGAGAATGGATACACCAGCATCCCAGAATCTGTGTACTGGGCCATCGTTACACTGACGACAGTTGGCTATGGCGATATTGCGCCCAAGACTCCAATGGGACAAACCATCGCTTCCTTCGTAATGATCTTGGGCTATGCCATCATAGCGGTCCCCACTGGTATTGTGACAGCCGAACTGACCAGAGCTCAACCTGCTAGAGATCAAGCTGTGCATAATCTGGTCATTGCTTGTCCAAGATGTATGCTGGAAGGACACGAACATAATGCGGTGTATTGCAGACGTTGTGGGGAGCAATTGCTCGATCACGGCACTACTAAGGCAAGTGAGGAATCATCATGGTAAAGCGCTCCATCCTGTTGTTGTTATTTTGCTTGGCTGTGAGTGTTGCTGATGTGGCACATGCTCGCACTGTGGGAGATAAAGCCAAGGTGCCGCCTGTCTCTACAGTAGCCGAGGTACACGCGGCATCGGCTGTCCCTGCCAGCACACAGTTCCCAGTCTATCTTGGAAAGGCAGAGATATTTTCGGTCGAATACAGTCCTATTGCTTCGATGTCGCCACAGGCACGTGCTGAGCTGATACAAAAAAATATTAGTGATTTTGCGAACGGTAATTCCGAGCTGAGCACGCTCAAACTCATAGAGCGCCCCGAGGGTGTCGCCATCGGTAACGCTGATGCGATATTGATGGTTATAACTGCAGAAGATGCAAAGCAGGCGGGAAAGACAGCTCTAGAGTTGTCTACTCAAGTGTTGGAGCGACTTAATGATGGGCTTACGCATTATCGCAGTGAGCATACTTGGAAGACCTATGCCTTTGGTGCGACCTTCAGCTTGCTGGATATTCTTGTGCTGTGGTTGGCCCTTCATTGGAATAACAAAGCCTTCGTTTGGTTGACAGCAAAGGCCGCCACCATGCATGACGCATGGCATGATGGGATACATTTTAAGAAGATAGAAGTGCTTTCGTCCAAGCAAATCGAAGCGGCTGTGTTACTGATCTTAAAGTCTTTGCGCATTTTTGTGGTATTGCTCTGTCTGTATTTTTTTCTGCCGCTAATCTTGAGTTTCTTCCCCGAGACAAGGCAATTAAGCGCGACCATCTTCGACTATCTGCTGACACCGTTTTCGTCGATATTTTTCACCATCATTAAGTACATCCCAAATCTGTTCTACATTTTAGTCATAAGCTTGATTGCTAAATATGTTTTGAAGCTGATCTCCTATGTATTCATCCTGATTGGGAGGGGCGATCTTAAGTTCGACTGGTTCTATGATGATTGGGCCAGACCTACTTATCAGATTGTGCGTTTCTTGGTCATCGTGACCGCGCTGATCAGCGCCTATCCCTACATCCCAGGATCAAGTTCGGAGGCGTTCCAAGGTGTGGGCTTGGTATTGGGTGCAATCATTTCTTTCGCTTCCTCGTCGGCCATATCGAATATCGTAGCAGGCGTTATCCTCACCTATACACGCGCCTTTAGATTGAATGACCGCATCAAGGTTGGCGACACCGTAGGAGATGTGGTGGAGAAAACGTTGTTGGTAACGCGTGTGAAGACAATTAAACATGTGGTGGTAACGATACCTAACTCATTGGTAATGGGTGCGCAGATTATCAATTACAGCACATCAGCGGCACAGGGAGAGGGTGTGATTTTGCACACCACAATCACCATAGGCTACGATGCACCTTGGAAGCAAGTTGAAGCACTGATGATCGCGGCAGCAATGAAAACCGACAAGCTGTTGCAAACGCCCGAACCATTCGTATTACAAACCTCGTTAGATGACTGGTATGTCGCTTACGAGATTAATGCCTATAGCAAGCAACCGGAAAAAATGGCACTGATTTACTCAGAATTGCATCGTCGTATACAAGAAGAATTTGATGCGGCAGGTGTAGAGATTATGTCTCCTCATTACATGACCCTGCGCGATGGCAATGCCTCTACTGTTCCTAGTGTGTTGGCGGCTAAGGATTACAAGATTCCTGCATTTCAAGTTGCGGTTGATGGGAAATAAGAAATTTTAGAGAAGGAGCAGTATTGATGTCGATTAAATGTAAAGTTTTATTGGCTGGTTTGGGTTTGTTGCTAGTGTCAGGTGTGGTGAATGCGCAGTCTTACACTATCACGCCAAATGTAGGTGTGGTGAGTGATTATCTGGTGCGTGGCATATCTCAGACTTCAGGTCGTCCAGCATTGCAGGCGGGCGTAGACTGGGCGCATGACAGCGGTTTTTACCTAGGGTTGTGGGGCTCGAATGTTAGCTGGATCACCGACACGGGTGCGACTGGCTCGGCTAATCTGGAACTGGATACTTATGGTGGCTACAAATCGAGTTTCGATAATGGCATCAGCTACGACTTAGGCTACATACGTTACAACTTCTTGGGGAGCTATAAGCCTGCGGCAACAGCAGTCAAGGCGGACACTCACGAGTTGTATGCAAGTCTTGCGCATCATTGGCTGTCAGCTAAGTACTCTTATAGTTTGGGTGATTTCTTGGCTGTGCCCAACGCGCGCGGCACAGACTATGTTGAGGTAAATGCAGATTATCCTTGGGCAGAAGCGGGTATCAACTTGCTGGCTCATTATGGTAAGCAAACTTATAAAGGTGCTGCGACAGATGCTTTGGTTCAGAAAGGTTTGAACCCTTCATATTCTGATTACAGCCTAGGGCTTAAAAAAGATTTTTCTGGTTACGACGTCGGCCTGTTATATAGCAAGACGAATGCAGCTTTCCCCGGTTTTTATACGACTATAGCCAACAAGAATCTTGCACGTTCGACTGTGCAACTGTCTGTGAAACATAGCTTCTGATAGCGCCAAAGTGGGCTGGCCTAGAAATTAGAATACAAGAAAAAGCCCCACAGTGTTCTGTGGGGCTTTTTCTTGTGCGGGTGACTCGTCCTAAAGGTGAGTCTGCGCCGCTACATCACCACTCGTTTAACCTAAACTTGGGTGGTAGTGGCTACGACCGCCGCTGCGCGGCTTAACATTCGCAAGCTCTTGTTAGTCTGCGCCGCTACATCACCTAACCTTTTGAGGTAGTGGCTACAACTAACCTAAAGGTTAGTCTCCGCCGCTACATCACCAATCCTTTAGCCGAAACGACCGGTGATGTAGTCTTCAGTTTCTTTGCGTTTGGGGTTGGTGAAGATGGTGCTGGTCTCATCGAATTCGATTAAGTCGCCCAAGTACATATAGGCAGTGTAGTCGGAGACACGTGCCGCTTGCTGCATGTTGTGTGTGACGATGACGATGGTGAAGTCTTCCTTCAGTTCGTCGATTAGTTTCTCGATATGTGCAGTGGAAATAGGATCCAAGGCGGAAGTCGGTTCATCCAGCAATAACACCTGTGGCTTCACTGCGATTGCACGGGCGATACACAGACGTTGTTGTTGACCACCTGACAGACCGGTGCCACTCTGCTTAAGTTTATCTTTGACCTCGGTCCACAGCGCAGCCTTCTTCAAAGCCCATTCCACGCGCGCATCCATGTCGTGCTTGCTGAGGCTCTCGTAAAGCTTAACGCCGAAGGCGATGTTGTCATAAATGGACATTGGGAACGGAGTGGGCTTCTGGAATACCATGCCGATCTTGGCTCGTAGCATGTTCAAATCTTGTTTTGGATCTAGCAAATTCATGCCGTCCAACATGATGCCGCCAGTCGCCTTTTGCTTAGGGTAGAGCTCATACATGCGATTGAAGGTGCGCAACAGGGTGGATTTGCCGCAACCTGAAGGACCGATGAAGGCAGTCACCATTTTCTCGGCGATGTTGAGATTGATATCTTTGAGTGCGCGGTAGTTACCGTAGTAAAAGTTCAGGTCTTTAACGACGATTTTAGGTGTAGTGATATTTACAGTAGTCATTTTCTAACCTTGTTAATGAGTAGTTGCGCTTTGGCGGAACAACACACGCGCCATGATGTTCAGGGTCAATACACTGAGAGTAATGAGCAATGCACCCGCCCAAGCGAGATGTTGCCAGTCTTCATAGGGGCTCATCGCGAACTGGAAGATCACCACTGGCAGGTTGGCCATGGGCCCGTCCATATTGTTGCTCCAGAA
>JBBQKX010000032.1:0-20440 GCA_038327315.1 Burkholderiales bacterium
AACTCCGGCCCACCACCATAAAGCTCGCTGGTAATGCCTCGATGCGCGGGATAATTAGCCGCATCATTGCTGTCCAGTAAATACAATTTCACGCGACCGACCTGAACCTGCCAAGCACGCAGCCAGACCGAGTAACCGGGCCAAGCGATTTCCAACCGTAACCATTCGCCATTTGGTTTGCGCAAAGGCGTGATAGGCAGCTGTCCAGGATCGTTATACGGATAAAGTGCCTGCTGTGCGCCATTTTTGTCTATCACTTGGCGGAAATAGCCTCGCTGGTAGAGCAGACCTACGCCAATCACTGGAACACCCAAATCGCTGGCAGCCTTAAGTTGATCGCCTGCCACATTGCCGAGTCCGCCAGAATAAATGGGCAACGCTTCGCTCAACATATATTCCATACTGAAATACGCCACACAAGATAGCTGCGATTGCGGATAAGTTTGCTGGAACCACGCGGGTGCCTGTTGCGCATCTTGACTAGCTTGCAACAGATTCTCTACGGTTTTGCGGAAAGCTGGGTTGTCCAGAACCCGCTGGAGTTTATCTCGTGATACTGTCTGCAGCACTACCCATGCGTTTCGGGTCATATCCCAGAGCTTGGGATCAAGTTCTCGCCAGACTTCATCAGCACAATGATTCCAAGCTGAGTGCATATCTAATGCAAGCTCAGCTAAGGCTTCGACACCCTTGGCGTCCGAACACAAGAGACGTTCCTTCGGATGTATGCTTCTGAATGGTTTAGTCATGAAATTTCCTTCGAGTTTACTTTTATCGAATTCTTCTACGGACTAACGGTTTATCTTAGCCAGTCCCAAGCCGCATCTTCGCGCAAATTATCAAAGTGACGCACCTCTGCATGGACGAAATGGTTTGCGATTTGCGGCATGATATTCGCGATTGCACCATCCGCAACGATTGCGACTTTTTCGATCCGTTTGAGATGAGCCTTTAGGAATTTCAGGTGAGCAACCAATGCGCCGAAATCCTTCCAGCCTGGAAACGATTTCGCGTGTATCAATACACCGCGCAACATCCCATTCCCTTCTAGATAATTATCAATCTGCGTTGACAGCATCATGAAGTCCGCCGCCTCAAGTACTCCTTGTGGGTGCAATATGAGTAAACCTTCGGCGTGTCGTAATTCGTAGTTAATCATCAGATATGGTCCATTATTTAATTGCACGAGAAACATACGCAAGCAAGTTTATGACTATGTGCGTTAAAGACTAGACCCACACAGAAATCGGGTCTGTTCGTTACCTCACTCATGGCTCTCCTAGATGCTCGGATGTGTCCTCTAGGTAAGCTCGGCACTTTTGGATGCGATACATTGCAGCAAATCGCGCCATGATTTTGCGAAAGACTCAGCCCCTTCGCGCTGCAGTTTTGCCGCGAGCGCCGCTATATCTACACCGGCCAAGGAAAATTCGGCGAGTACCGTTTCAGCATTGCCGCCATCTGGCGACAAGATGCCTTTTACCTTGCCATGCTCGGCAAGCGCGAGCAGTGTCTTTTCGGGAATGGTGTTGATGGTATTCGGCGCCGCGAGTGCTTCAAGATAAAGTGTGTCAGAGACCTCTGGGTCTTTGGTGCCGGTGCTGGCCCATAGCAATCGTTGCGGCTGTGCACCTGCTGCCGCGAGTTTCTGCCAACGCTCGGAGTCCAGCAGCTCGCAATAGGCTTTGTATGTGCGCATCGCGACCGCGATGCCAAGGCGGTTATGCAATGCCCGCGGAACTTGTTCCTTGATGGCAACGTCCCAGCGACTCACAAAAAGCGACGCCACAGAGGCGACCTTAGTGTCTAGCCCAGCAGCGATGCGGCGCTCGATGCCGCGCATATAAGCCTCTGCCGCCGCAAGATAGTGCTCGCATGAGAACAACAAAGTGACATTCACAGGAACGCCCGCGAAGATCGCCTCCTCGATAGCAGGTATGCCTGCCGAGGTGCCCGGTATTTTGATAAAAAGGTTGGGACGCTGTGCGCGCTGATGTAGCAATATTGCGGACTTAATGGTGGCGGTCGTGTCATCTGCCAACAAGGGGGAGACTTCCAGCGACACCCAGCCGTCAATCCCGTCGCTTGCATCGTGAACTGGACGCAACAGATTGGCTGCTTGGATCAAGTCCTCTAGAGCAAGCTCAAAGAATAAGTCTTCACCCAACTTGCCCACCGCAGCTTTCTGCTGAATAGCCTCATCGTATAAATCTGTACCTTGGATGGCCTTGTCGAAGATCGTTGGATTGGAGGTCAATCCTGTCACGGATAATTCATCAATGTAACGGCGTAACGTGCCACTCGTCAGGAGTCCGCGGGTAATGTTATCTAGCCAAAGACTCTGACCGAGATGATGCAATTCTTGTGCAGCGTTCATGGTATCTCCTATCACACTAGATCAGTAAATTGCTTCCGTTTAGCACTGGTGAGCAACGCTGGGCTGGCTACCAAGTGAGCCAACGTTTTACGAATTGATTGTCACGTCTGATCAACCAACGCCTAAGTTCATCCCCCAACAGTATCGTTACTGCGAAAGGCACACCAAGTGAGAGCTCGAACCAGCCTATGGGGGCCGTTCCGAAGAACGGTTGTAGGAAAGTGATGTGCGAAATCGCAGCCACCAAGCCAAGCTCTACGGCAATTCCTACCCAGATCAATTTGTTTGAAAAGATACCGGCGGTAAGGATACTTTGCCTGCGAGTACGGCAAATCAGCACATCGGCAATTTGGCAGATAACGACGGCAGCGAAGAACGACGTGACGGCAGTTTTGTAGAGCAGGTCTGAGTCCGGCAAAGGCGTGCCCCAAGTCCAACCGCCCTGATACAGCACCACAAAAAAAGCGAAGAAGCCGGCGGCCGCTTGTAGCATTCCGACGATGCCATAGCTCATGCCGAGCAAGGGCCAAGTGAGTAATCTCTCATCGCGTCTGCGCGGCGGTTGTTTCATCACATCTTGCTCTGGCGCTTCTTTACCCAATCCCAATGCAGGCAGTAAGTCTGTGCCCAGATCTATGGTTAGTATCAGTACGACCGTCAACGCCAAAGGGGCGTTGATTGCCACAAAGGCGATAAAGGGCAGTATCTCGGGGATGTTGCTGGTGAGGATGTAGGCAATGAATTTTTTGATGTTGGAAAAGATGGTGCGACCTTCCTCTATAGCATGGACGATGGTGGCAAAGTTGTCGTCCAATAGCACCATGTCAGCGGCCTCTTTCGCAACCTCGGTGCCTGACAGTCCCATCGCCACACCCATGTCGGCATTTTTCAAAGCCGGTGCGTCGTTGACACCATCGCCTGTGACAGTGACGATTTCTCCCTTCTTTTGCAGCGCTTTGACGATGCGCAGTTTCTGACTAGGGGTTGAGCGCGCAAACACCAGTTCTCGACTATCCAGCAACGTTGCAAGTTCGTCTTCACCCATCTCCTCCAGCTCTCCACCGACAACCACCCGACCGTCGTCAGTGAACAAACCGACCTGTCGGGCGATTGATTCTGCAGTGACGTGATAATCACCTGTGATCATGAATACCCGTATGCCAGCAGTACGACATTTGTCTATCGCATCGGCGATCTCCGGACGTGGTGGGTCCAACATCCCTACCAGTCCTAGGTAAACAAAGTCATCCGCACTGGCCTCAAGTGCTTCGGTCGTTTTGTATGCCATGGCGAGTACTCTTTCGCCCCGTGCGGCTAAGAGCTCATACAACTCCAATGCGTGTTGTAATTCAGCCGCATCGAATTCAACTAATTTTCCCTGTTGCAAAATATGCGTACACAGACCAAAGACAACTTCCGGCGCACCCTTCATATACGCCAAATTAGACTGACCATTTTCTCCCTGATGGGTGGTGATCATGCGCTTAGTGGCAGAGTCAAATGGATGCTCATACGTGCGTGGGAATTTAGTTTGCAAATCTGTCTGCTGCTTAAGTCGATGTGCAAAAGCCAGCAGTGCTGTCTCTGTAGGATCGCCAAGATAATGCTCGCCAGAGATGCGCGCGTTATTGCACAGCGAGATCGCGGCGCAAGCTTCATCAAAACCCGGCGCCTGCGCCAAACCGCTTTGATATGCCGACCACTCTCGATCGCCCAGTACCAAGGTGGCGACTTGCATCTTGTTCTGAGTAATTGTGCCGGTCTTGTCAGTACAGATCACCGTGGTAGAACCTAGCGTTTCAACTGCTTCTAGATTTTTAATCAGCGCGTTCTTTTTGGCCATGCGCTTGGATGCCATGGTCAGAGCCAGCGTCACGGTCGGCAACAATCCTTCTGGCACATTTGCCACGATGATGCCGATGGCAAAAATCAGGCTGCCAATAAATGGGTTTCCCAGCATGACGCTGAGCATAAAGAACAACACGCCCAGCACGATGGCGATTCCAGAAATGACGCGGATGAAACGTCGCAACTCCTTGCGTATAGGTGTTTCGACTGGCGTTGTTTCCTTGGTGAGCTGAACGATGTGGCCAATCTGGGTCTGCATGCCAGTCGCGTAGACCAATGCCTTGCCGTTGCCGCTTTGCACCAGTGTGCCGGAAAACACTACATTACGGCTTTCCACTAGATTTTCATGCGTACAGATCAGTTTGCGCAATTGCGGCTCGCTCTCTCCGGTGAGAGATGAGTGGTCGACCTTGAGTTGGTTGACCTCTATGAGTCGTCCGTCAACAGGAATACGATCACCTTCTTCGAGCAAAATCACATCACCCGGCACCAGCAGTTTGGCTTCTATGCGCGATACTTGATTGTCACGAACCACATTGGCCATATGCGGAAGCATGTTGCGAAAGCTTTCCAATATCCGCTCAGCTTGATGCTCTTGAATGTAAGTAAACAGTGCGTTCAACAATACAACCACCAGCAAGGCCACACCGATGTAGAAGTTACCTTCTCCAGGCTTTAGAAAATCGGCAAGGAAGGCCAGCGCAGAACCGACGATGAGCAGGAGAGCGAAAAAATTACCAAACTGGCGCAAAAATTTGACGATTTCTGAGGTCTCTTTGCGGACGCTTAATTCGTTGCTGCCATACACACCCAGTCGACGTAAGGCCTCGGCGCTGCTGAGTCCTGCTGCATTACTGTCTAAACGTTGCTCTAATTCTGCTAGGGGAATGCTGTGGTAATCAGATATTGCTGCTTCAGTATCATTGTTGCTCACTTGACTTCTCCTTGAGTGATGCGGTCAAGGCAAAAACTGCGTTACCTATAGATTGAGTGTACTCGGCTTAGATAAAAAATTTAAGTCAACTGGACTTGACCCGCTTTCATAAACATATCTCAGCTTCCAGTTGATCACTGCTCAAACACCATCAGGCTCCTTTGATTGAGTCGGCTGTTTCTTTATCAGCCATAGCTGCCAATCAACATCGGCATTTTGTATAGTTGCGTCAGAGTGGTAAACTGCCCTCCCCTATTCGATAGGGAGCTGCAAGTACATAAGGCAGCTTTGTCACATGAGGTTACCTTCACTACCCTCAGTCAGTCTGCACTTTTCCTACCATTCAAAATGGTACACATGGTTTACCGACCAAGTGCATTGTCAATAAATCAGGAGTCGGACTTTGCCGATTCCATTAGCCTCAGTCAGTACAAGGCTTCCACACTTATCAAGCCTTAGGGCACACTCAAGGAGAGAACTATCTATATGCAAGAGATACTTGATCATTCCATTTTTGGCAATACAGTTTTTAATTACCTGTCTGCGCTGGGGATTCTTTTTGCCAGCATGGCATTCGTCTACGTTTTCAAAACTTATATCCTGAGTCGCCTGAAAAAGTGGGCTGACACAACGGACACCACCATCGACGATCTATTAATCAAAGCAGTCGAGAAGTCGCTGCTACCGATGCTTTATTTTGGCGTCTTTTATATTGCGCTGCAATTCCTGACGCTTTCACCCAGCTTTAATCACGGGCTTAATATTGCAGCAATTATCCTCATTACATTCCTGTTCGTTAAAACACTCATCGCAGCAATCAACTATGGCTTGCATTCTTACTTAAATGACACGCCAGATATAGTCAGCGAGGGATTGCAATTTAAGGGTATCAGCCGTTTGATTAGCTTCATCGTGTGGGCACTCGCGCTGGTTTTTTTGCTGGACAATCTAGGCGTCAAAATTTCAGCCGTTGTTGCCGGACTCGGCATCGGAGGCATTGCAGTCGCATTGGCTGCTCAGGCGGTGCTCGGCGATCTTTTCAGCTACTTCGTAATTTTTTTCGACAAGCCCTTTGCGACAGGTGATTTCATCACTGTCGGCGATAAAATGGGGGTAGTTGAACACATCGGCATCAAGACGACGCGCATACGTGCACTGGGCGGGGAGCAACTGGTATTTTCCAATACCGACTTGACCAATTCGCGGGTACACAATTACAAGAAAATGGAACAGCGCCGAGTGGTATTCAAGCTGGGCGTTACTTATCAAACCCCGTCCAAAAAATTAAAAGCCATTCCACAAATTGTAAAAGAGTCCATTGAAGATCAGACGGATGCCAGCTTTGATCGGGGCCACTTTACTTCTTATGGTGACTCCAGCCTAAACTTCGAATTCGTGTATTACGTTACCGGTGCGGATTACAACAAATATATGGATATTCAGCAGGCGATAAATTTGGCGATTTTCGATGCTTTTGAGCGTGAAGAAATAGAGTTCGCTTATCCGACGCAGACAATTTTTGTTAATAAAGTCAATTAACTAGAAGTTAAGTTTAAATGTAAGGCCAACATTAGAGCGAAACTTGACATCCTCCCCGCCCTAAGCCCGCAAGGGAATCCTACTGCGCTCAAGCAATTTTTGCTTGAGTCTCTTCGGCAGATTCTTGTTGCTGACGACATTACTACATCGTTCACTACGCAGGCTAACCGGACATGACCTGCCCTTAGAATATTTGCGGCATTGAGGTCTGCATTTTCTGTGCACCCGCATTCAGTTAAATTCTGCAACCAGCTCCATTAGTTCATTGCTCAGAACTTTGGGGATGTTTGCTTAGTCAGCGGCTCCGTCAATTTATATGCGTCGACTCTGCTGTTAGTTTCGCGTTTTTTTAGTATGACTCACTGTTATACCTGCGATATATTCTCTATGCGCCTTAACGGACATACATTAAGCGGAGGAAAGACTATCATTACTAAAATTAGTAGATGTGTCACAGATGACGTCATTGTTTGAGCAAGTTTAATGCAATTCAGGAAATCAAAAAATGACCCTAGATAAAGTTAAATCAAATCTAAATCAGCTAGGCTGGATTAAATATGTAGGCCTACTGATATTGGCGTTACTTGCCTATTGGCTGGTTGAATTCTGGTTAGGGCCTAAAGTGCCGGGATATGTTGTAACCAAGGGCGAGTTGATTCAAACCGTGGTGGCAAGCGGGCGAGTTGAGTCTCCTGCTCGTGTGGAGATTTCCAGCAAAATTACTGGCAAAATTGTGTCTATTCCTGTGGCAGAAGGGCAGAAGGTAAGTGCGGGGCAAACGTTGATTGTGATGGAAAGAAGCGACGAACGGGCCACAGTCGCACAGGCTAGGGCTGCAGTTGCTCAGGCTGAAGCGCGTTTGCAGCAAATCAGGGAGCTAACTCAGCCGGTGTCAGAACAAACGCTTAAGCAGGCGCAAACCACACTGGATATTGCCAATAAGCAATATGTCAGAAACAAGGAATTATCCGCTCAGGGGTATGTCAGTCAGGCGCAGCTCGATGATTCTTTACGTAGCCTTGATATTGCGAAAAGCCAGCTGGCGAGTGCAAAGCTGCAGGTGCAGTCTTTCAAAAAAGACGGGAGCGATTATGCCTTGGCCGAAGCTGCGTTGAATCAGACCCGAGCGAATGAGCATGTAGCGCAAGCCAAATTGGGTAATACGGTTATCAATGCGGTGTCTGACGGCATTTTGATTTCGCGCGATGTGGAACAGGGTAATGTGGTGATGCCAGGGAAAACGCTGATGGTGATGTCTCCGGGGGGAAAGCCCCAATTAATTGTGCAGATTGACGAAAAAAATATGCGTTACCTGAAGCTGGGTCAACATGCACTTGTAGTGGCAGATGCTTATCCCGGGCAGCATTTTGATGCGGTGCTGGCTTATATCAACCCAGCGGTGGATGCTACGCGCGGTTCTGTAGAAATTAAGCTCGATGTTGTTACCCCACCAGATTTCCTGCGCCAGGACATGACCGTTTCGGTTGATATCGAGGTGGCCAGGCGTGCTGATGCACTCACGCTTTCTATGGCTGCCATTCGTGATGGTACAGGCACAGAACCCTGGGTGATGGTGATGGATAACGGGCGTTTGCAGCGTCGCACAGTGAAGCTGGGTGTGCGGGGGGATAGCAGGGTTGAAATCATCGAAGGGCTGAGCGAAGGTGACCATGTGTTGCCCGCAACCGGCGTGGTGCCCTACAAGGAAGGCAAGCGCATACGCATTTTTGCCTCCTAATAACGGATTAACAATAAGGATAGCTTTGTGAACAGTTTCATCCCCTTTGAGTGGATAGCCGCGATTCGATTTCTTCGCGAGGGGCGTTTGCAGACCTTGTTTATTATCTCAGGTGTGGCGATCGGGGTTGGGGTGATAGTGTTCATGTCTGCACTGTTAAGCGGACTGCAGGCGAATTTGTTTTACCGCTTACTCAGCTCGCAACCACACATAACGTTGGAGCGCCCCAAACAGGTTGTCACGTCTGTGCGCAAAGCGGAGCTAGGGCAGCAGATTATCTCAGCAGTGCAGATGCCGCCGCAGCGTGTGGGTGCAGTTGACCAGTGGCAAAAAGTGCGCGACCTGATGCGCTTGCGCAAAGATGTGGTTACGGTTTCGCCAACGGTTACTGGGCCTGCATTTGTGGTGAAAGGCAGTTCTAATCAGGCTATTTCACTTACCGGCATTGATGTTGATCAGTACATCAAGATCGTGCCGCTCCCGGACAAAATGGTCTCCGGCACTTACCGCTTAACCAATAACGACATCATGATTGGCACGCAACTGGCTGAAGATATGGGCATGCAGCTGGGCGACAAATTACGCGTGGCCACGGCTGAAGGTGCCAACCGCACGCTAACGATTGTCGGCATTTTCGATTTTGGTAACCGTAGCGCGAATCAACGCACCACGTTTGTATTGCTTTCAACCGCACAGAATTTGCTCAATCTGGTGGGCAGTGTCACCAGTATCGACATGACTGTTAAAGACCCCTATGAGGCCGAGAACATTGCGCAGTCTATTGCCAGCGAAACCGGGCTCAATGCGTTGAGCTGGATTGCCAATAACAGCCAGTTTTTTCAAGGAATGAATGCGCAAAGCATGTCCAGCATGTTGATACGGCTTTTCGTGGGGCTCTCAGTGGCAGCAGGCATTGCCAGTGTGCTGGTGGTGTCTGTGGTGCAGCGACAAAAGGATATCGGCATTTTGCGTGCGATGGGTGGCTCGCGAGGGCAAATAATGCGCGTTTTTCTGATTCAGGGGGCCGTGGTTGGGTTACTAGGTTCTATGTTGGGGTCTTTTCTGGGATTCTTATTGTTGATGGCTTGGCGTGTCGCGGCAAAAAACCCAGATGGCAGCGTGATGTTTGTAATCACGCTGGATCCGAAACTCTTCATTTATGCTGCATTGATTGCCACGCTGACCGGCCTTGTTGCAGCCGTCACTCCCGCAGTTCGTGCGGCACGCCTTGACCCTGTGGTGGCCATCCGTGGATAGCGCGGTATTAAGCCTGCAAAGTGTGTGCAAATCCTATGCGGTGGGTACGCCGGTAGAAACAGAGGTGTTGCACGGCATTGATCTGCAGTTGAGTAAAGGCGAGTTTGTTGCGCTGATTGGCCCATCAGGATCCGGCAAAAGCACGCTGCTCAATATCATGGGTTTGCTGGATCGCCCCAGTAGCGGAAAATTATTGATCAATGGGCAGGACACCAGCACGATGAATGAGGTGCAATTGACTCAATTGCGTGGGCAGGCCATTGGTTTTGTGTTTCAAACCCATTTGTTATTAACAGCATTTACCGCGCTTGAAAATGTGATGATGCCACTACTGTTGCAGCGGGGCCACCCAGATGAAGCAATGAAGTCTCGTGCTGCCACGCTGCTGGAACAAGTAGGCCTGGCAAAGTGGCGAAATAACCTAGTCAATAATATGTCTGGTGGCCAGCAACAACGCGTTGCCATTGCACGCGCACTGGCCTTGAGCCCCTCATTGATACTCGCTGATGAGCCTACAGGTAACCTTGATACGAAATCTGCCGATGCTGTATTTGAACTGATGCGAAAGGTGAACCAGGATAGTGGAACAACCTTTCTGATGGTGACGCATAACGTAACAATGGCCGACAAGTGCGATCGTGTACTGAATTTGGTGGATGGGAATATCCTGACTGAGACTAGAAAATAGATTCTCAATATAAACAAAGTTGTCCCAACTAAGGCCGAGCTCGCGGTGCTGGCACCTCTCGAAACCTTATCAATTCAACCCCGCCATTGACGACTTAAGCCTCGTCACTGCCACGGATACAAGCTCGATATCTGCGCCCCAAACGATAGAGCGTAATGGGTGCCAGCTTGGAAGAATGATTATCTGTCTCGTATTGGCACGAGGCTGACTGATAATGTAGGTAACCATTTAATTAAAATAACCGCAGACAGCTAGTCAAAACTAAAGGTGTAGAAAACGTTTATGGCGTTATCTGCTCCCGCCTGAGTAATGATGTTTACCCTTGGAGTCAGGCTGTAAGTGAGTTTTGTTACTCCTGCTACTGCAGTTACTCCCTGCTCATAACTGAGGTATGCCCGTGCCGAGAGTTTTTTGCCAACAGTTGCAATCTGGTTGCTTAACGGATTTGCATTGGCATCCGGAATGATGTTGTCGCCCTGCCGCAACGATAACTCATCCACGCCGAGCGTCTGCTTGATTTGTCCGGTGAGACCGCCGGAGCCTTCACCTAGAATGCTGCCTGCCGCGTTGATCAGAAGCGAAGTGTCGATACCGCCCGCACTGGGAGCCCGACCAAGTACGATCCAGGACAGCTTTTCAAAGTCCGGAAGCGGTGGGGTGGATACTAGGCGCACAGAGGGATGGAGCGCGCTACCAGTGACCTCGACGCCTGCCTCAACTTCCAGTCCCTTGCGCAAGGCAAGAATATTTAGCCCTGGATCGTACAGTGGTCCCTGAAAATTCACGATACCCCGCTCTACAGTCAGGTGCTGGCCGTAGGCCTGAAAGCTAGCATTGGCAGTGCTGATGGTACCAGTGACGCGCAACTGTTGGTCGGGTGGCGTATCGCGCACATTTAACTTGCCCGCGAGACGCGCCTCCAATCCGGATGCGCGCAGGTAGAAATTTTCGCCTAGATCCAGTGTGGCGTCCACGGAGATGCGTGGCCCTTTACCGGCAACCGTTTGCTCCCCGACAATCACGATGTCGTCCGACAGGCGTGGCTTATCGCTGACGGGCTGGTTGATCAGTCCCGCATCGGCAATAATATTTCCATCCAGCGCTAACATATTTTTTTCATCGAATCGGATATGCCCGCTGCCTGATGCAACTATCCACCGATCGGCTCGCCGTGTGAGCTGCATGTGGCTGGCGCTGAATTCGAGAGTGCCTCTCTTGTTGCCGAGATCAAGCGTACCGGATGCAGCAAACTTGCCCGGCTCGTGCGCAAGATTCAGACCAAGCAGCAGGCTATCACGCGGCGGCTCTATATACGGAGATACAAAATTCAGGGTATCGATGTGCAGCGTTTCATGATCGATGCGCGCAACCAGCGTGCCATGTTGCAGTCGCACACCTTGATCCAATAAAGCCAGCGCTAACTCATCGCCATGCACCGTTCCGTTCAATCGGGGGGCAATCAGTGTGCCGCTTAACTCTGCATTCAGCGCGCCTCGTCCAGCAGTCCTGATATTGTCACTTATGGCGGGCCCGAGCCAGCTTAAGTCGGGGGTGTTAATACTGATGTTTCCGGATAACGGCGCGCGGCCTTGCGCTGACTTATCTGAACCGGACTGTGCCAGCGGCATGGTGACGTTTGCCTGCCATACACCTAGGCGCTCTCCCTCTGCACTCAACTCGCCCTGTACTCGGCCATCCGCAGCGTTTACTGTAACTTGCAAAGTTTTCAATCCCAGTAAGAGCGGCTGAGCGCCGTGCAGCATCCAGTCGCCGCTTTCGCGCGCCACACGTAATTTTCCGCTCAGTTGCGCTGCGGATGTAATGTCCCACTCACCGCCCAGACGCAGGACATCTTGCTCGTTTTTTGCGCTGAATTCCGGACCGAATCCAATGCCTGTACGCAATCCGATGCCAGTAAAATTCCCCTTGCTGTGCCAGCGTTGTGGCGTCCACTCCATGTTATCGATATGAATCAATCCGCCGGTTACGGAAATCTCAGCCTTGCCGAGCGCGATGTTATTCTGTCCAAACATGAGGGGGACTGCTGCCTGCAATTTGAATGGCAGTCCGCCTTCGCCTGATAGCTCCGTCAATGAACCCTGCCAACGAATACTTTCCAACCCTTTTGCCCAATCGGAGAACCCGCCGCTTGCTCGCAGTTTCAATTTGCTGCCATTGCGCATCAACAAGTCGGCGTCAAACTCATGCAGTGAACGTACCCCATTTGCGGTAATTTTCAATTTATTGAACCCGCCCCCCAACGCAGTCAACAGGGGTGTGGATGCGGCGGGCATAGTTGAACTGTAATCGACGGCATTTGCGTCCAGCGTCACCGCTTCATCATGTAATCCGGCGGAAGCCGTGAGTGTAGCCAGAGAAAATCCATCTGGCATGGCAAGCTTGCTGCCTTCCAGCATCAGCGTTACATCCGGCTTTATCCAGTTGCCAGCCACACTTGCCTGAATGTTCAACTTGCCGCCAAAACCGGGGCCAAGCTGTTCCAGCGCGGGCGCGCTGAGTGCTAGTTGTAGCTTGTCAGACGCTGCACCAAAACCGCCCCTGACGCTCAGGCTGTTATCGCCCAGATGCACTTCAGCATCCACTTTACCCCGCTTCATGCCAGCAAATTCGAGCTGGCCATTGCCGCTCACTTTCCGGTCTGCGAGATAGCTGTCGCTGAGCATGAAGCGTGCTGTGCCGGTGGCTTGCGGCTTCAGCTTGCCGGCTATTTCGAGCGTGGCGTTGAGGTCTGAGCGCGGAGCTGCCAAGAAGGCAGCAAGGTCAAAGTGTTGCAGCTTGCCGCTGAAGCTGTAGTTTTGTTGCGCGCCTAGCTCCAGTACGCCTTGTCCAGAAAGCTCGGCCCGACCACGGTTGATGCGCATCTTGTCTAGCCTTAATGTTCCACCGGAGTTGGTCAGCAGTGCATCCAGATGCAAGTTGCCATCGTCAAGGATAAGCTTGCCTTGCTGGCTCGCGTCGTCGCCGCTGAGCTTCATGCTGCCGTTGAGTCGGGCACTACGCAACCGCGTGTCCAATGCGGAGGGGTCGAGGTGCTTGATTGCAAGGTCTGCCGATCCCTTGAGTTTATTACGTTGCCAGTCTAGATGGCCTGAAATAGATGCGCCGCCCGCGAGATTCAGCGCTAGGTCATCAAATTTTAGCAAGTCAGCGGAGAGCGTTGTATGTGCGCGTGCATTGAGCAGTGGCAGGCCGTTGCGATCAAGGGTGGCAGGGCTGATATTGTTTGCGCTGACATCGCCTTCTAGTAGTCCGTCGGCATTGCTGTGCAATTCTGCTTGTAGCGTGAGATTGGCTATAGGCGCATTGGGTGAAAACGCATGCGGGTTGAGGCCGCTCACATGCAGACTCAACACAGCGAGCGGGAAAGAGGCATAAGGCGTGAGCCGCATTTCGGCGTTGCCGCTGAGTTTTGCGCCGCTGCCTTGCGCCTTGATTAGCAGTTGCTCTAGATTACCGCTGGCCGAGGCAGAAATCTGCGCATCCTGTATTTCAGCATCGGCAAAATTGCGGATTCCAGCAAGTTTGCCATGCGCTTGCAACGCGTATGGCCGAACTCCGTCGAGTTGGCCAGATGCGGTTAATGTGCCGTATTCGAGTTGTGCATTGAACGCCTGCAGTTCATGTAAACGGCCATTGCTTGCCAGTATTGCCGAAACATTATTCGCGAAGAAAATCGGCGTGCCGCCATCCTTGTTGATGATACGTAGCGTGTCGATGCCGAGCATTTTTACGGACAAGGACAGGGGGAGTCGCAAGTCAGCCGGGTAGATTGAGGGAGAGTCAGAGGAAGATGACAGTATTTCGACATCGCGCACGAGCAATGACTGCACTTCAAGTTTGCCACTCAGCAGTGAGACTGGGCGCCACACCATTTGGATATCATGTGCAGTGATGCGTATATCACTATTACCGATAATGACGGTCTGAACTTTTATGGAACCGAGCAACGTTCCGCTTACGCCAGTCAATGAAATGCGCCCTGCACTCATGCGTGTTGCCGTTGTAGTCAGCCACTGCAATCCGGATGTGCTGACCAGCAGCCATCCACTCAGCGCCAACAACATACAAGTTGCGGCAAGCAGCAGCGCAAGCAGCATACGGCGACCATGCTTCATGGCTGTGGGCTGGGCAATCTTGTGTGTGGAAGTATCCGCCATGATCAGAACACTGCGGCAAGCGAAAAATGCAGGCGCAAGGCATGACGCTTCCGTCCCCAGGCCAAATCAAAAGCAAGCGGACCGACTGGGCTGCGCCAACGCGCTCCGCTGCCATAGCCTGTGGACAGCTGCAGTGTGTTCAATGCATTTGAAACGCCGCCTGTATCGGCAAACAGGGCAGCACCCCAGTCGGGTGAGAACCAGTGCGTGTATTCGGCGCTGCCGGTGGCGAGTGCGCGCCCTCCCACCACAGCACCTCCCTCCTGTATGCCCAGACTTTGGTAGGAATAACCGCGCACGGACTGGGAGCCACCAGCTCTAAACAGATACTCCTGCGGGATGCCAAGACTGGACGATGCCACCGTTACGCCTATCTCACCGCGTAAGGAAAAGACATCGCGCTCGCCTAGCGGCCACCAAATCTGTTGACGCACATAGTTGCGCAAAAAATCATGGTCGGATAATAGGTGCCGACTGGCACCGCCAATACGAAATTCGGTTACGTTGCCGTTACGCGGATACAACGGATTGTCTACCGCAGGGCGACGCCACTGCCAGTCCAGTACCACCGCAGTGTTTATTTCATGGATGCCCCCTGCTGGCTGCCGACTCTCTTGCTGCCAGTTGATTTCCTCGCGCCTTTCAATCAAGCCCTGCGTACGGCTGCGACCCATACTCAGTTTGGTTTGACTGGTATGAAGTCCCGCAATCTGGGTCGCTTCTTTGCTTACTCCCCACGAGAGTACATGACCCGTATCGTCCGGCTGTGTGCTGACCCCTGCAGAAGAAGTCTGGCGGTTCTGTTCCAAGCGCATCCCGGTATTCAAGTTCCATGCGCGATTCAAAAAATTGTGGTTGAGGTAATTAATCTCGTTGCGGGTGCCATTGTTGGTGCTGTAACCGATACCAATCGCCACGCGCCGAATTTTTGCTTCAGTCAGAGTGATTTCTACTGGCGCGGCCGTGTGGGTGGATACATCTCGATTGATGTTGATTATGACTAAACTGAATTGTGGCATGGCTTGTAAGCGCGCCTGATATGCGAGCAGCAGGTCCTGGCGATAAGCATCGCCCGTATGAAATGGTGCTAGGCGGACGACTAGATTTTTGTCATAACGCTCAAGTCCGCTAATCTCAAGTTTGCCAAAACGGAATGCAGGACCGGAATCTATAACCACAGTCAATTTTGCGCTGGCGCTAGCGGGATCAACCGTGGCCTGACTCAGGGTAATTCGCGCGTTGGTATAGTCTTTCCTCGACACGCTATAGAGTAGCGATGCCTTGGCTTCTTCCCATGCTTTTGAGCGAAACGGCTTACCGATTTCCAATGGCCATGCAGCCCGCAACTGCTCCATACGAACCTTATGTTCCGGATTACTATCAGCCGCTATATCGCCAATGAACTCGATATTTAATTGAGTAATCTTCGTGCGTGGGCCGGGCATGATTTCCAGTTTCTGCACACCATTCAACTGAGCTGCATGGAGTTCCATTGTCGGCGTGAAATATCCCTCGGTAGCCAGCAATGCACTAATCTCTTCCTGAGCCTGACGCATGTAGGCGGCGCGGGCAGTATCGTCTGGCAGCGGGCTGGTGGGAAGTTCGAAATTGTTCTTTAGCAGTTCCAACACTTGCTTGGGAGCAGAGAGGAAAATGCCAGGCAAGTTGCCGTAATGCATATCCTGCTGCGTCGCACAACTGGCCGACGTCGCAAACGCGAGCAGGAATAACAACAGGCTAGCCGAAAAAAAGGCCTTAAGATCAACAGTAAAAATCCTATTTTCCAGTGGGTACGCTACCCCATATTTCAATTAAGTGTCCCCTTTTGCCTGCGCTCCCACATCAGCGCTCGCTGGCTTTCAGTGTAATAAATCCATGTTCTCCGTTTCATATGCAACACTCCTTCTGCTTATGCAGATTAGCGTGTTGTATCGACCGGTTGAAACGGCAGTATGTGGTCGCCCGACAATCATAGAACGTGAATCCGTCTACGCCTAATGTTATTACAGATAGATCCAAGCCAAACACTATCGGGTAACTGCGCTCCAGAGCTAGTAAGTCGTACCGACATTTTAATAGGATCAAATTGAAGAAAATTTCGCTGATCATTTTAGTAGTTGTTGACGGCGCGATGACGCCAGTATTATTAAGTCTAGTTTGCGACCTGACCTTCAATGAACGAATATCAGTAAAAGTAGTGAATAATTTTTTGATTTGATTTTGGCTGATTATCCAACGATAGTAACGCTGATACTCGTCTTTCTCTCATTCAGTATTTCGCAGTCGTTTCCAGTCTCTTTATTGTGCGATTTATCATGGCGGAAATTTCGACTTAATTAGGTTAGTTAATGATGTACTCTTTAAATATATGGGTATAAAAATACTGATTTTTTCGATTGGCGTTGATGGCTCAAAATACTGTCTTCTCGACACCATATCGAGAGTCTATTCTGCTTAATCTGTAGCATCCGTTCGCTACCGCACAAAGTTACTTGCTCAAAACTCACCTGTATAGTTGTGCGAGCGCCTGTCAGTCTGACTCAATATAAAAATCTAACTTTCTTTCCCCTTCCGAGAAATCGTGGATTGCCTGCATATCTTTGCGATGTAAATTATGCGTTGGTTAGCGCACAGAATTATGTCCCGATTGTTATTAATCTTCACATATCAGCGCAACATATCAGTTGTGTGATTCAGACCGAAGCTGGTTCTGCATTTAGATAGTAAACAGATAAGCAAGGAGCTAAAAATGAACAAAGATCAAGTTAAAGGCGCAACAAAGGACATCGCAGGCAAGCTTCAGGAAAAAGTGGGGGAATTAGTTGGCAGCACGAATCAGCAGGTAAAGGGTTTGCAAAATCAGGCCAAAGGAAAAGTACAGCAGAACATCGGCAATTTGAAAGAAGCTGTCAAGGATGCCAAGCGCAAACTTTAAACACTATGCATTTATGGCGCTATAAAAATAGCCACAGATTGTGGCTATTTTTATGTCATATCCATGAGTGTGAATATGACCTAGCAAATAATACAGTTCGTGCTGATGCTGATTGGCAAAATTCATTTTTAGCCATAAAAATGAGGTTGAAGTTACACATACAACAAGCGGCCATTCGTTAGGACCGCGTGTGGGTCACTATCAGCCAGCATTGGACAATAGACAGCTTCTGATAGACCAAAATCTCGCTGCCTCCCATCTGGCGTCTAAAAGACGCGTTCAAGGCGGCAATTATGTCTATAACAAAAATATGCAAGCCTTCGGTGTTAAGCATCCTCGAAAGACTGCCACGCAATGCATCAGTATTCGGCGCATTAAGGTCAGACAAAATACTACTTATTAAATAACCAATGACGCCTCGATACCTGAGGACGCTCCCTCGGATTAATTCTTATCACATATCACAACCCATTCAATTAGCATGGTTTTTACTTAACAAGATGACTCTATTGAGCTAGCAAGGTAGTACTTATAAAAAATAAGTTGCTATTTGTCCTAGACAAAGTTGAATTATATTTGCAAATTAAGCTCAAGAAAGTTTTGTGCGTGACGATATAGCATCATGTGCTTAGGTATTGAAACGCACTCAATGAAATTTATGTGATCCGGGCTTGTGAACATCGAATGTCAATGATGGGAAAATGATCCCCATATTTGCCAGTATATTTGAAATAACTTGTTGTTCAATTTAGGTAATAGGAGCTATGCAATGAGAAATAATCAACCTGTCTCTGGACGTGAATATCCATTCCCAACTGGCAAAACGCTCATCTCTTACACAGACCTTAAAGGACATATT
Source organism: Burkholderiales bacterium (assembly GCA_038327315.1). GTDB lineage: Bacteria > Pseudomonadota > Gammaproteobacteria > Burkholderiales > Gallionellaceae > Gallionella. The sequence continues at coordinate 18,354 of JBBQKX010000032.1, forward strand.
ACAAGAGCAAATGATGCATTTATTCAACTCTCAGGTTTCCCAAAAGAGGAACTCATTGGCAAGTCCCACAATGTTGTTAGGCATCCGGATATGCCAGTGGAGGCTTTCCGTGACTTATGGGCAACGCTTAAAACGGGTCGTCCGTGGAGCGGATTGGTAAAAAACCGCCGCAAAGATGGCGATCACTACTGGGTGCGTGCTTATGTCTCACCGCTGGCAGATGGTAGTGGTTACGTTTCAGTACGAGTGGCGGCCAGTCGCCAGGAAATTGATTCCGCCGCTCGCTTATACGCAGAAATGAACCACGACTCATCTATTCAGCTAGATGAAGGTGTTCCACTTACAAATGGAGTTTTTGCAAAGCTTGGAAGTAAATTGGCATCACTCAGCATAAGAACTCGCCTATGGATATTAATCGCTAACGGCATCTCCATCTTGGCCTTGGCAACAGCAGTCGGATGGCTAACTCTCAATGAGTCGAACAACGGCATGCGCGAGATGTATAAGAATCAATCCACCGCATCAGCGGAGGGGGTTAAATCTGGGAAGTCTAATTTTATAGCGATAAATGAAGATGTACAAAATGCCAAAGCAGCCCTGCTTATTCTTGCTTTGATAGGCTCGTTGGGATTAATTACACAGGCTTGGATGGTCATCCGAAAAATTGATTATGGCTTGAATGCTGCACAGGAGGCTGCACGCTCCATCTCGGCAGGCGACTTAACACGTCCATTGCCCAATCCTACCAAAGGCGAAATCGGCAATCTCATCGCGACAATTGTTGTTATGCGCAACAATCTTCACGAGCTTATTGCTAGCGTCAGAGATGGAATCTCATCCCTAAATGATGTATCTGGCGATGTTTCCCATTCTGCTCAAAGCACTTCGAAAGTTACTCACATGCAGTTTGAGGCAGCATCTGGCATGGCTGCTGCGATGGAGGAGCTATCTGTCTCCATTGACCAAGTCAGCGCACACGCTAACGATGCCTATCAAGTTAGTAAAACATCTAGCGAGCAAGCGACTGAAGGGGGTCGTGTTATTCAACTGGCTGCCTCGGAAATGGAAAGCATAGCAACAGTAGTTAACAATGTTGCAGGCACAATTCGTATGCTGGACGAATATTCGGCGCAAATATCAAATATTGTTAAGGCAATTGGTGAAATCGCTGATCAAACTAATTTGTTAGCACTGAATGCTGCAATTGAAGCTGCACGTGCGGGTGAACAAGGACGTGGCTTTGCGGTTGTTGCAGACGAAGTTCGCAAATTGGCCGAAAAGACTGGCTCTTCAACCAAAGAAATTACCAGCATGATTACTAAGATTCAGGAAGGAACTAAGAAGGCTGTAACTGAAATGGAGGTTGGTGTTACGCGTGTAACGGAGGGTGTTGGACATGCACGTAAGGCCGGTAACTCTGTCACCAGCATTAGCGATGCGGCAGCTCATGCTGCTCATGCAGTAGATGATATAAAAATTGCCATACAGGAGCAGTCTCTTGCAGCTCGTGATATAGCTCAGCGGATTGAAAAAATTGCTCAAGGTACGGAAGAGAACACCGTCACTTCTTCTAAAACTGCTACTGCCTCATTACAAATGGCCTCACTTAGCAAGGAACTCGATGATGTCGCAAGTAAGTTCCGAATTGCTTAGTCTGAGAGACGTCCGCCCAGATTGGATCGCCTGATGATGAATCGTGATTCGTCCACTCCTGAGTGTATTGCGTACAGATTGTTGATGCGCACTAGGAGTGGATGAATTTTCACGGATTGGATTGATTAGGGAAAGCATAACTGAATGTCTGTCTTGTTTGAAAGACAGCACACCAAGTTCTCATCATTAGAATTCGCACAAGCTATTCAAATCTCGGCGCGCACCAACAATCCCAAGCAGCATGTTTTAGAAGTGCTGCTTGGCGTGGCCATGAGACGCCAAAGCAACTACACCAACAGCTTTTCCCCTTTCTACGAGGCGTTCAAGCCTGATGTTTGGCAGCATTGATGAATGGTAGCTCTCTCGCATCAATAGCAGCTTACTCAATTCAAACACAGCACAGTCTGTAGTTCAACATAGCATTAACACAACTG
>JBBQKX010000033.1:0-19911 GCA_038327315.1 Burkholderiales bacterium
CCGCCCTCAGTGCTCCACAAGGGATGTAAGTCAAAAGCCAAAATTCAAAATCTACACCCCAAAAGCAGATGCCGCGTAAACGCGGCATTGTTATGCTGAGCTGCACATCAAAAACTATATTGATGTTGATACAGACAGGTGACCCATATCCATTTTCATTAATGGCTGAGTCTGATATTTCTGCTGTAAGTAACTTAAAAGTTCAGCTTCATTGCGTCGGTCAATATCTGAGTCAACCACAAACGACATTTTGTTTTTTTCTGTATCTAGCGGGTCTTCCACACCTAATGCGAAAGTGCGAGCTAGTGTCGATCCTCGTAAGCGTTCATATCGCGCAGATAGAGGGTTTAAGCAGAGTTTTAATTCGAATGAGTCACCACTTTCGGCAGCAACTACAGCACCATCGAGTGTTTCTCGATGTCGAAAAAATTCACTATTTCGAAAGAAGTAACAGGGACGGAGTTGAGATGAGTGCATCTCGATGATATTTGTTGTGCCATAAAGAGTGGCTACGAATTGGTTAAATTTTATCTCCGCATTCATCCCAAGAGCAGTGAACCATATTAGGCGAAAATCATGTTCTGAATCGGAAGATGAGTCTAGTTGTGAAACTGCTTTTGTTATTACACCAGAAAGCCTGTTATTTGGGACTATCGGATGGGACTCAACATACACTTCTCCGCTTGCAAGTTTTTTTTGGCGTAATGAAACTTTTTCAGGATTGTCCTGCTTTGTTTTTTCTTCGACCAAAAAGCGCAGGTTATCTGCGAGGACAAGAAAGTCTGACTGCTCAATGGAGCGGGTGGGAAGTGCTGTAACTTCAAACCCCCAATCCTCCAAGATAGAGGTCGCAAGCGAGTCAGTATTCATAGATGGCAGTATTCAAGCGTAGGGTGATACGTTTTTGACTTTTTGACATTACTCTCCCCATTTCTTCATCAACGTTTGTTCAACTCCTAAGTGATCCAACACCCTCGCCACAACAAAGTCGACGATGTCTTGCACGCTTTGCGGGTGAGTGTAGAAGGCGGGATTGGGGGGCATGATGACTGCGCCAGCGTGGGAGAGTTTGAGCATATTCTCTAGGTGTATCGCGGAGAAGGGCATCTCTCTTGGGGTGAGGATTAGAGTGCGCTTTTCTTTGAGCATGACGTCGGCTGCACGGGCGATTAGGTCGTCGCTGATGCCACCGGCAATCTTGCCTAGCATGCCCATGGTGCAGGGGCAGATGACCATGCCGTCACCGGGATTGGAACCTGATGCCATGGGGGCGAACCAGTCTTGGATGCCGAACACTTTGAGCTTGCCGCTGTATTCGCCGAATCTTTCCTCGAACATTTTTTCAGTGTCTTGCGGACGGCTGGCTAAGATGAAGTCCATCTCTTGCTTGGCGACGATCTGCGCGGCTTGGGTGTAGACCAGATGCACGGTGACACCGCTGCGTAACAGTATCTCTAGCAGACGCACGCCATAAGGAAGGCCGGATGCGCCGGTGTAGGCTAGGGTGATGGTCTTAGCGGATGTCGCCATGTCTATTCTCCGTTTTGGTATCGACTTCATTATCCATGAAACGCGCTGCGATCAAGCCATTCACTGTGCCGAACACTAGGGCTGCAGCGGCGAAGATGGGGATGAGGTAGGCGATCCCGCTGTGTGGGATGAGCCACACATAGACAACTGCCATCTGACCCGCGATGTGTGCAAAGGCAGCGAGGATGCTGTGGGTGACAGCACCGAACCAGCGTTTGGGTAGGTGCTGCGCGAAGCCGAGTACTAGCAGGCTGCACAACGCACCAGACAAGCCTAGGAAGAAACCGGGCGACATGAAGCTGCCGAACAACAGGCTACCTGCGACTACGCGTAACAGCGACACCCAAGCCGCCGCACGCCAGCCATAACGCTGCAACACGATGAGGGTGACGATGTTGGCCAAGCCGGGTTTGACGCCGGGTAATGGACTGGGGATGGCGTTTTCTAAGACAGTCAGCCCCAGCGCTACCGCCGCCATGCGCGCGATGTGATGGTCTTGTGCGTCAGGATGCAAGATGCGGGAGTTCGGGTGCAGTGGCTCGGACGGTTTTGTCCCTTCACTCTTCACACTTGTGCGAACGGGTAACGGCGTAGCCGTTGGGAGCCCGTCGGCCTCCCCCTTGCGGGGATCCCCTTGGCTCTCAGTAGTTGAGGCTGTCATAGCGTTTCAGTTTGCCGGTCAGTTCCACGCTCACCTGATTGGGTAGGCACAGTGCGATTTCGCCAGCTTGTTCTAGCCAGCCCTGACGCACGCAGTATTGTCTGGGGCTGGGATCGGAGCTGATGCGGGCACGTCGCTTTTCTATACTGATGATGCTGACACCCAGTGGGCCGGGCACGTTGATGGTCTGGTCCTTTGATAGAGGTACAACGCTGAATATTTTGCCGCCACTGCGGATGACGGCGGTGTCGGCAAGATCGCCGTTCCATATCTTGAGGGTGAGGGTGACGACAGTGAGTCCGCCTAACAACACGATGAACCAGTCACCGAGTTTGAGATAGCGCAACATTAGGCTTTGAATTCGCGGTGGCGCACCAGCACTTGTTGTTCAGACTTGAAGTGGCGCGCGAGCTTTTCGGTGAGATAGACGGATCTATGCTGACCACCGGTACAACCTATTGCGACGGTGAAGTAGCTACGATTGTCAGCAATGAATTTGGGCAACCAGCGCGCGATGAAATCGCGTATATCGCTATACATGAGTTGCGCATCGGCGGTGTTTTCCAAAAAATCAATGACGGGCTGGTCGCGACCGGTGAGCGGTTGCAGCGTAGGCATGTAGTGCGGGTTGGGCAGACAACGCACGTCAAAGACAAAGTCTGCATCCAGCGGCAGCCCGTGTTTGAAACCAAAGGATTGAAATAGCAGTGTCAGTTGCGCCCTATCCACATCAATGAACTCTTTAACCCAAGTGCGTAGTGCATTGGCGTGTACTTCGCTAGTGTCTATGCGGTGTCCGATGTCGCTGATGCTTTGCAGTTGCTCGCGTTCTAGTTCTACGCATTCTGGCAAGGTGCGCACGCCGTTGTTGAGCGGGTGTAAGCGGCGCGTCTCTGAGTAACGTTTCACCAAGGTGTCGCTTTGTGCATCGAGGAATAGCACATGTACAGCCAAGTTTTTTTGTTTGAGGTCGTTAACAATCTCGGGTATGAGCTGCACGCTGTTTGCACTGCGCACATCTATGCTGACGGCGATGCTCTTGTAACCAGCGGGTAGTAGTAGATCGATCAAGCCCGGCAGCATCTCGGCGGGCAGGTTGTCTACGCAATAGAAGCCGCTGTCTTCCAGCACTTTGAGCGCCACACTCTTGCCGGAACCGGATAGCCCGCTGATCAGGAACAGCTGCATGTTATTTCGTCATCATCTCATCATGGCGTGAGACGAACTCGTCCATGGAGTTAATACCGCGCTGTTGTAGCACGAAGTTACGTGCTGCTGCTTCCACCAAGACCGCTAAGTTGCGACCCGCTACTACAGGGATATTCACGGTGCTGATGTTCACGCCAAGTATTTCCTGATGGGTGGCATTGATTGGCAGACGTTCGATCTGCGATAGGTCGCCGCCGGGTGGGCGATGCAGGTGAACGATGAGTTTGAGGCTTTTCTTGCGACGTACGGCGGTCTCGCCGAACATGGTGCGTATGTTCAATACGCCCAAGCCACGCACTTCCAAGAAGTCGCGCAGTAATTCGGGGCAGCGGCCTTCGAGCGTGTCGGGGGCGATGCGGTGTAACTCCACGATGTCGTCGGCCACCAAGCCGTTACCACGGGTGATTAACTCTAAGCCGAGCTCGCTTTTACCGACAGCGCTCTCACCGGTGATCATCACGCCTACCCCCAGCACATCCAGAAACACGCCGTGGCGGGTGGTTGAGTCGGCTAGCTCTTTGGCTAGATAGTGGCGTATCAGCCACATCAGGTGCACGCTGGGCTTGGTGGAGGCGAACAGTGGGATGTGGGATTGATTGGCGAAGCTCACCAGTTCTTCAGGGACGTCGGTGGTGCCCGCGATAATCAAACAAGTCGTACCATGCTGCGCAATCTTTGCGAACGCGGCATCGCGTTCAGTCACGCTCAAGGCGCGCAAATAGTCTAGTTCCGTATCACTCAGGACTTGCACCCAGTTAGGATGTATCAGGTTAAGGTGACCTATCAGGCCTTTGTATGAGGCATCGACCTCGTCGCTGTCGATGATATAGTTTTCGCCGTCAGTACCGGCCACGCGTGTCAGACCCAAGCGTGCTTGCTTGTCCTCGAACAACTGCCGGATGTTGACCTGACTCATGCTGTAGCTGTCCAGTCCTGGAATGATTTATAAATCTCTGCGGGGTCATCGCAATCGTTCAGTTTGTCTCGGAAATCGGGATCGCTGAACATCTGCGCCAGCTCCCCTAGGATCTGCAGATGCAGGTCGGTGGCACGTTCGGGTACCAGCAACACGAAGATCATGTTCACCGGTAGTCCGTCGGGTGCGTCGAAAGGAATAGGATTGCTGGTGCGTATAAAGGCGGCGGTGGCATCACGTAATTTAGAGATGCGTCCATGGGGTATCGCCACGCCTTGCCCCAATCCGGTGGAGCCCAGCTTTTCACGTGCGAACAAACTATCGAACACGGTACTGCGCGCGATCTCCTGATTGTTCTCGAACAGCAGTCCTGCACGTTCGAACACGCGTTTCTTGCTGCTAGACTCACTGTCTAACAGTACATTGTTTGGTAGCAAAATTTTGCTGATTAGGTTCATGATGGGCCATCAAGAAGATAAAAAAACGGGCGACATCGCTGCCGCCCAAGAACATCTATTCAGTTATCACACTGTGCTTGCCTGACTCGTCATGTCTGCGTGAAGAAAGCTTTTCTTTATGCTTGATGACTTGTCTATCCATAGTATCCACTAAGGCGTCAATCGCGGCATACAGATTTTCATCATCACATTCTACGAACAGATCCTTGCCGCTCATGTGTACCGTTGCTTCGGCTTTTTGCTTCAGTTTTTCCACCGATAGAATGATCTGTACGTCGATGACATTGTCAAAATGACGCTTGATCTTGCCGAATTTTACAGTTGTATATTCGCGTATCGCGGGGGTGATTTCCAAATGGTGTCCAGTGATATTCAGGTTCATGGTGTGCTCCTTTTTAGAGTGATTTACGGAGATTAACCGGGAGGATGTTAAGAGCCTCTCGGTACTTTGCTATGGTACGCCGGGCAACTACGATGCCCTGCTGTGCCAAGATTTCTGACATACGACTGTCGGTGAGGGGTTTACGGGTGTCTTCCGCACTGATCAATTGTTTGATCAATTCGCGTATTGCGGTGGAAGAACAACTGCCGCCACTCTCCGTGGCCAGACCGCTGCCAAAGAAATATTTGAATTCGAAAATGCCTCGCGGGGTAAGCATGAATTTCTGTGTAGTGCTGCGCGATACGGTGGATTCGTGCAATTCCAGTTCCTCGGCGATTTCTCTCAGGACTAATGGTCGCATACCTATAGCCCCGTGTTCCAGAAATTTTTCCTGTTTATCAACGATAGCCTGTGCAACCCGCAATATTGTGTCAAATCTTTGCTGAAGATTCTTGATTAGCCATTTAGCTTCCTGCATGTGGACACCAAGCTGCGAGCCGTTCTTGTCGTCCCGCTGTTGCAGGATGTTGGCGTAAATCTGATTGACGCGCAATTTTGGCATTGCTTCTGAATTTAGACGTACACGCCACTTACCGCGATACTTGTCCACCACGATGTCGGGCACAACATAGTCAGCGACGGCATGGTCGAATTCTGCTCCTGGTTTAGGGTTGAGTGCCGAGATCAGGGCTTGTGCGGAGCGTAATTCGTCGTCATTGCAGCGTAATAGGCGCTTGATTTTGGCAAAGTCATGCGCCGCAACCAGTTCGATATGCGAACTAACTAGTTTAATCGCGAGTTCGCGTTGTGAGGTGTCCTCTGGCAAGGCCTTGAGTTGCAAGGACAGACATTCGCCCAGATTACGCGCCGCGAGGCCAGGTAGGTCCAAGTGTTGCAGTTGCACCAGCGCGGTCTCTAGATCATCTAGAGTGATATTAAGTTCGGCAGGCAGAAACTCGTACAGTTCGTTGAGGTCTTGGGTCAGATATCCGTTGTCATCCAGCGCATCTATTAGCAGGCCGATGATCTTGCGGTCATGATCGTCCAGTTGGGTGGTGGCAAGCTGATGATGCAGATGATCACGCAGGCTGTCTTGCAACGCGGCTTGTTCAGGGTAGCCGTCATCATCTCCGTCATTGTGTGATGTACTGCTGCCCGCTGCCGTACCCCATTCCAAAGGATCACCCGCGACATCGTCGCGTTCTTCGGCTGGTGCGCTCTCAACGGGCGCTGGAGCTTCGTTATTGTTAACGCTGTGTTCTGCTGCGGAGTAGAGCGAGGCTTGGTGGTCGTCCTCGAGTTCCAACATTGGATTCTCTTCCAGCATGCGCGAGACTTCTTGTTGCATGTCTTGCGTTGAGAGTTGCAGCAGGCGCAGGGCTTGTTGCAACTGGGGCGTCAGCGTTAACTGCTGCGATAAGCGTAGTTGTAGTGATGCTTTCATTAACTGTTGTTCGTTCTAGGATACCTTCGCGTCATAGCTTGAAGTGTTCACCCAGATATACTTTCCTCACACCCTCATTATAGATTATTTCCTCGGGCTTGCCTTCCGCCATTACCGCACCAGCATTGATGATGTAAGCACGATCACAGATGCCTAGGGTCTCGCGCACATTGTGGTCGGTGATAAGGACGCCGATATCGCGCTGTTTGAGGAAGCTGATAATCTTTTGGATGTCGATGACCGCGATAGGATCTACGCCGGCGAACGGTTCATCAAGCAGGATGAAGCGCGGGTCGGTCGCCAAAGCACGTGCGATCTCTACACGTCTGCGTTCACCACCGGACAAACTAATGGCGGCGTTGTTGCGGATGTGGGTGATGTGCAGGTCTTCCAGTAGGCTCTCCAAGCGTGTTTGTAGTTCGCCATTGGCCAGACCTTGCAGTTCCAATACCGCTTTGATGTTCTCGGTCACAGTCATGCGGCGGAAGATGGAAGCTTCTTGGGGAAGATATCCTAACCCTAGGCGGGCACGGCGATGGATAGGGAGGTGAGTGATGTTGTTGTCATCAATGAAAATCTCTCCACCATCAGCAGCGACCAGACCGACGATCATATAGAATGAAGTGGTCTTACCCGCGCCATTGGGCCCTAGTAATCCAACCACTTCTCCGCTTTTAACATTTAGTGATGCGTCACGTACGACTGTGCGTGAACCGTATTGCTTCTTTAGCCCGACGGCTCTTAATTCGCTCATTTTTTCTCCGTAGGGGGCGTCACTGTAGGGTCTCTGCGTGGTTGCAACACAGCTCGCACACGTTGCTTCGTTTTACCAGGTGTGGTGGCGCCGTTATCGACAATGAAGATTTCGCTTTGCGAGTTGTAATTGATATGTTCGCCACGGATGAAATCCTGCTCACGCTTCAATCTTGCCTGCCCATAAAGATTTAGGATCTGCATATTGGCATCGTAGACAATATGTTCGCCGTATCCCTCGACATATTCATCCAATCCATCGCGCTTCTGCTTGAAGCTCGCGGGTAGGCCATAGATATTGCTTATTTTATTGCCCTGTTTGTCTTGACTGATGGCGATCTTGTCGCCGTGTATCTCCAGCGTGCCCTGACGGATCTCTACGTTGCCGGTGAATATGCTGGTCTTTTCTACCTCGTTCATCACCACTTGGTCGGCTTCGACTTGCATGGGCTGATCGCGATCACCGTGCTCTGCCCATACGCTTAGGCTATATAGCGAGAGGAAGATTGCGAGACTAGTTCTGATTGGTTGCATTGCTTGCCCTCACTCGCGAAAGTAGTTTGATAATGCGCGCTTTGTTGTCCATTTCCATGCCGACCGCACTGATGCGATTGTTATTTTCAATCACTGTCACGGTTTTATGCGTCTGTGCTGTTTCCAGTTCGGGTATGAGTTTGATGTAATCGGTCGTGACAGTCAGTTCATCGCTGGTCTTGCTAGGCGCGCGCACAATCTTGACGTTTTCCATCAACTCGATGACATCGCCCTTGCTGGATAAGGTACCTTTCGCAGCACTCATATAGATATTGGGACGTGGCGGTGAAAGTGCACTGATGTCTGGTTCGGCAAGTGTGGTGCTGTCATCGTCGGCATAGTGAACCAGTTGTTTGGCAGACATGATGAAACTGGGTTTTCCCTGTTGGTTCAGTGTGACGGCATGGAGATTGTCTACGATGGCATCCGGTGTGTGCAGCTTGCTGTTGTCCACGCTCTCTCCTTCGGGCTGGGATTTTTGGTCCAGCCAATAGGTGACCGCCAAGATGCCCAACAGCGGCAACAGCGGTAACCAAGAGCGAGCACGGGAGGCTAGGGTCATTGCAGATATTGTGCCAATTGTTCGTCCAACGTACCTTGCGCATGCATCAATAATTCGCAGGCTTCGCGTACCGCACCATTGCCACCACGGTGCTGTGTGATGTAGTGGGCATTTTCACGTACCAGTTGAGGGGCGTCAGGTACGCTGATCGCCAGCCCAACGTTGCGCATCACCGGCAGATCGACTACATCATCGCCCATATAAGCGGCAGCGTCACGGGTCAAGTTGAGTTTATTGAGCAAGTCGTTCATGGCGTCGATCTTGCGTTCCACACCTTGGTAGACATGTTCAATACCTAGGTTCTGGGCGCGTAAAGCCACACATTGAGAAGAGCGTCCGGTGATGATTGCGACCTGCACACCGCTGGCTTTAAGTAGTTTGATACCTAGACCATCCAGCGTATTGAAGCGCTTGAACTCGTTGCCAGAGTCAGATAGATACAAGCCGCCATCGGTCATCACACCATCGACATCGAAAGTGACCAGTTTGATAAGTTTGGCGCGGCTGAGCAGCATGTTGTTCTCCAGTAATTAGCTTAAATGACTTTGGCGTGCAGTAAATCGTGCATATTGAGTGCGCCGACCAGGATATTGCTCCCATCCACCACCAGTATTTGATTGATGTTGTTCGTATCCATGGTCTGTACGGCTTCTACTGCGAGTGCATCTGGACCTATGCAGCGTGGATGCGCAGACATTACGCTACGTACTGGTGTGGTGTTGAAGTCTAGATTCTTGGCCAGTGTGCGGCGCAAGTCACCGTCGGTATAGATGCCCAATACCTGCATGTCTGCATCGACGATGGCCGTCATGCCTACACCCTTTTTGGATATCTCCATCAGTGCAGCGCTGAGCATGGCATCTTCGCTCACCATGGGTAGGCGGTCGCCAGTGCGCATGATGTCGCGCACATGGGTCAATAGGCGACGGCCCAAGCTGCCACCGGGATGTGAGCGTGCGAAATCTTCTTTACCAAAGCCTTTGGCATCCAGCAGAGCGACTGCTAGAGCGTCACCCAAGGCGAGTGCGGCTGTGGTGCTGGCAGTAGGTGCCAAGCCCATCGGGCAGGCCTCTTTGTCCACGTGCGCATTCAGATGTACATCGGCGGAGACGGCTAGGCTAGATTTATTAAAGCCGGTGATGCTGATGAATTTCGCACCTTGGCGCTTAATCACCGGAACAATAGTCATCAATTCTTGGCTCTCGCCTGAATACGAGATGCCGATGATGACGTCTGATTTTGTGATCATACCCAGATCACCATGGCTGGCTTCGCCTGGATGCACGAAATAGGCCGGTGTGCCAGTACTGGACATGGTCGCAGCGATCTTGCGGGCGATGTGACCAGACTTGCCCATGCCGCTGACAATGACGCGACCGTGACAGCTCAAGATAAGATCTAGCGCATGTAGGAAATCGTCGCCCAAGCGGTTTGCGAGCGCGCTGACGGCAGCGGCTTCGATGTTCAATACTTCGCGCGCAAGTTCAAGAGCGCGGGGGCTGGCTGTGTGAGGTGTAGTCATAAGTTCGATTATAACAGCGCGTGAAATATATTTTATCGACGTATCACAGTCTTTAAAAATGACGAATAGTCTGTAAAACGACTATCTAACCTTTGCAAATCCTTTAGCAGTACGGCATCATCGGGATGACTTGAAAAATGGTTCTGTTATTCGATGGACGACTCCCTATCTTTGGTTTTGATTTTGCTAGCCACAGCGGTTGCTGTGGTGGTGTTGTGCCGCATTTTAAAATTGCCGGTGATGTTGGGCTATCTAACTGTGGGCATATTGATAGGACCGCACGCGCTGGCATGGATACCTGAGTCCTTAGGTACGCAACATCTAGCTGAGTTCGGCGTGGTGTTCTTGATGTTCAGTATTGGTTTGGAGTTCAGTCTGACGCGTTTGATGGCGATGAAGCGCACGGTGTTTGGTTTGGGTGGCGCGCAAGTGTTAGCTAGTATGTCCGTGGTCATGCTGGTCGCTTGGGTATTTGGTTTGGATTGGCGCTCGGGCCTTGCGTTGGGTGGTATGTTGGCGATGTCGTCCACAGCCATCGTGAGCAAGATGCTGGTGGAGCGCGCTGAGTTGAATCTGCCGTATGGGCGCCAGATGATGGGCGTGTTGTTATTCCAAGATTTGGCTGTAGTACCGCTGCTGATCATCATCCCTGCGCTGGCTTCCAACTCGGCTAACCTGAGCTCCACGCTGCTGTATGCAACCTTGAAAGCCGCAATCGTGTTGGTGGTGTTGCTGGTGATAGGACAACACGTAATGCGCCACTGGTTCCATTTGGTGGCACGACAAAAGTCTTCCGAACTATTCATGCTCAATGTGTTGCTCATCACCTTGGGCTTAGCCTATCTTACCGAGTTGGCTGGTTTGTCTTTGGCTCTAGGCGCCTTTGTGGCGGGCATGCTGATCTCCGAGACTGAGTATCGCTATCAGGTTGAAGAGGATATCAAGCCTTTCCGTGACGTGTTGTTGGGCTTGTTCTTCGTCACCATAGGTATGAAGCTGGATCTGGGTGCCGTGGTGAGCGATCTGGGCTGGGTAATGTTGGCAGTTGTCGCACTCATCGTTTGTAAAGGCTTGGTGGTGACGTTGCTGGCACGTGCCTTCGAGGGGGATTGGGGGGTGGCGCTGCGTAGCGGTATTGGTTTGGCGCAAGCAGGTGAATTTGGTTTCGTGCTGTTGACGCTCACCGATAACACGCATTTGGTCAGCGCCGAGGTATTGCAAATCGCGTTGGCGGCGATGTTGATCTCGATGTTGGCGGCGCCATTTTTGATTCAACATGGCGAGGCTATTGCAAGGCGTTTTTCCGCTGCCGAATGGACCAATCGTGCCATGCAACTGCATCAGATCGCAATCCAAAGCATGATGAATAAAGGTCACGTGATCATTTGCGGCTATGGCCGTAGCGGTCACTCCTTGGCGAATTTTCTTGAAGATGAGGGTTTGCGTTTCATCGCGCTGGATTTGGATTCACGCCGCGTACGTGAGGCACTGGCTGCAAAGAAAAGCGTGGTGTACGGAGATGCGGCCAAGAAGGAGGTGCTGGTGGCAGCAGGTCTAATGCGTGCCAGTGCGCTGGTCATCTCTTACACCGATAAACACTCTGCGCTGGCCATCTTGCGCCATGTAAAAGAGTTGCGTCCGGATCTGCCGGTGATTGTGCGTACCACCGATGATGCAGATGTGGAGAGTCTCAAGCAGGCAGGTGCGGCTGAAGTCGTCGCAGAGGTCGTGGAAGGTAGCGTGATGCTGGCTTCGCAGGTATTGCTGATGGCGGGAGTGCCACTGAACCGAGTAATACGCCAGATACAAGAGAGTCGCGCTCGCCGTTATGCGGTGTTCAGTGGTTTCTTCCGTGGCAATGAGGTGGGAGAAGCCACCGAGCGTTTACAACCTAGATTCCTGCGCGTCTACCTAAAGAGCGAACACGCGGCAGTTGGTAAGCATCTACGCGAGTTGGACTTAGGCAAGCTGAATATCGAGGTCAACTCAGTGCGTAGACACGGTGTGAAAGAGATACATACTAGCGAAGAAGTAGTGCTGCAGGCGGGTGATGTCTTAGTGCTATTGGGTTTGCCTGAAGCGTTGCTGCAAGCTGAGCTACGCTTGCACAAGGGCAAATGAGGCTAGATTAATCGCTTAGCCTTTGCGCTTGCGGTACAAACGATATTGCTCACTCTTGTCGTCCATGCGACTACCTTCCCAAATCTTTTCCCAGTACGCGCCATCAGGAGTGGTGCGCGTGATTTTCTTGCCTTGGATTAAGCGCAGATCGCAACGATGTAACTCATCTTTCCGAGTGCGGATGTCACCAAAGTAATACAGCATCGCACGCTGTCCATTACCCAAATTTTCGCGCCGTATGCAGGAGTATGTGACGGGTAGCTCGTGTTTGAGGGCGACCACCATTTTGCGGTAGCTTTTGCCGCTGTCCAACCAAGGTAGCCACAAGCTCATGGCTAAGATCCAGATCAAGGTGATGCCTGCTGCCCAGTTCACTACCGCGCGGCGCATGGAGCGGCCTACACGCCATACCAAGACTAACCACAGTGCAGTGGCGATGAGTGCAATAGCGGCAGCGGTGTCATCTAGTGTAGGTACGAAGCTGGGTTGATAGTCTTTTAGCCAGTGGGTGATTTTGGCTTGGTTGTCCAATAGTAGGCCGCCCCAGCCCCACCACATTGCAATCGCCATTAGGGCAAATAGCATCAAGCCGAACCAATCCAGCGCATTGGCTGCACCGCGTTTGAGTGTGGAGAGCGAGGCGGCGGCAAGTAAGCTGATTGGCAAGATCAGTGGCAGTGCAAAAACCTCCTCAATATTAGGTACAAAACTCAGTGTGACCAGCATCACCACGAAGCTCACTAGCGGCAATTGCAAGTCGTCACGTTGCGCCAAGCGCGCGCGCGACTTCCAGACTACCCAAGCAGCCAAAGGCCATGCGGGCCATGTTAACCAAGGTAGATTTTGCAGGTAATAGAATGAGTCTGTAGTTGGGCCGTGGCTAGCATAGGCTAGCCAATGTCCGATGTTATAAGTCCATACCCATTCGTGGAAAAGTGCAGGGGAGTGCAAGTACAGCAGTAGCGGCCATATCGTCAACCAAGGTAGTGCAACTAAGATTGCTATGCACAAACTGATAACAAAGTTCTTGCAGCGCCACACTTTGAAGAAAGCTGGCAAGAATGCGGCGATTAAGGTAAAGAAGATGGGCGAGATAAAGCCTTTGGACATGAAGCCCATGCCTATCCCTAACCCTAACCAAATGCCCGCAAAGTAAGGGCGCTCTTGGCTGTGGCTGTAGCCGTATAACATCATTGCGCAGCCGCTCAATAAAGCCAGATCGGTGACCATCTGGTGCGCATGTACTAACATTCCCAAGCATCCGATTACGATGATGGCTGCTGCCCAACCACGATTTTCACCATAGAGTTTGCGGCCACTGAGCCCAATAAAGAGCAGTGTGATTGCACTAAAGTAGCCACTCGCTAAACGAGCCCCATCATGTGCGGGTAGGAATCCTGAGAAAATCTGTGAGAACAAAGCGGCTGTCCAGTAGTACAGCGGTGGCTTATCCATAAATGGTTCGCCAGCCAGTGTGGGTACCAACCAGTGGCCGTCTTGGATCATCGAGTAGATCAAACCAAAACTATAGGCCTCGTCAGGTTTCCACGGGTCATGTCCTACCAGACCCGTGCCTAGCCAAATCAGACACAACATACCCAGCATCACTGCTTTGCCAGTGCTGATGGGGTAAGGGTCTGTGGGCTTGATGAAGTACATCTATTTGACGACCTTGATGAGTTCGCCTGCTTGTGGCTCGCCATCCGGATAGTGTGCGTTAATAAGACGCAGATAACTTTCGGCTGACTTGCCTAAGGGGGAGGTCGAGGCCAATTTTGCGTAGCTGTCGTCAGCGTTGGCTGTCATTACATGAAGTACCAAGGGGTGCGCCAGTTCTTTCTCATCAGCAATAAGTTTATGGAAGCTATTGATTGTGGCGAGTATGGTAGCGCGATTTGTGACGAGTTCGGCGGCTGATTTTGTTTTGCCAGTGATCAGATAAGCCTGTTGGTTTAGGTAGATCAAGCCTTGTAGGGAGTCAGATTGAGTGATTAGCGCTGCTGGTAGGCCATTGATGGTGAGCATCTCTACCGTGCCTCCCGACGCTAAACGATGTGCATATTCGGCTATCGTGCCTTCAGGTTTCTCATCCAGCTTCATCTGCAACTTAGCTTCACCTTTGGGACTCAAGGCGATCAGCGTATCGGGTAGGTTATGTACTTGCCACTCCAATGGGAACTGCAGTGCGATACCTAGTTCTGCCTGATAGAAGGCATTGTTACGCAATACGCCTTGCGTAGCATTGTCATTGAACACCATACCGTCTGTGGCTTTGAGGAATGCCTCGTGGCCTTCGTAGGGAGTGGCTACCGTTTGTTTGTTCGCTTCACCCACTGCTTGCTGTAACCGTGTGTCGTTGTCCGGATGGGTGGCGAATAAGCCGTGATAGCGACGGGGTTCGCGACCTTCCTGTTTGGCAAGTTCGGTATCCAGTAATTCTTGATTCTTCAATACGCCTATCACTTTGATGATGGCTTGAGGGTCGTACTCGCTACGCGCCAAATACTCCGCACCCAGTTTGTCAGCCTCCAGTTCGTGTTCTCGACCATAACCCGAAAGTAGGGCACCGCCTATCAGATTGCCAAGATTTTGGCCCCCCATGGTGTTGATGGTTGGGACGAATATTGAGGCGATGGTCAAGCCTATATTGGCGGCTTGGGCGGCACTCTGTTGTCGTACACCGTGACGTGCAGTCACGTGTCCGATCTCGTGTCCTAACACAGCGGCCAATTCTGCTTCGCTATTCAAGTAAGCCATGATGCCGCGGGTAATATAAACATAGCCACCGGGCAGCGCGAAGGCGTTGATCTCGGTAGAGTCGAGCACGGTGAAATGGTATTGCAGGTTCGGACGATGACTCTTCTGGGCAATTTTTTGTCCGACTGAGTTCACGTAGTCTTGCAAGGGCTTAGAGGGGTAGACCGTGTATTGCTTCTTGACCTGTTCATCAGCCTGTCTACCTAGGGATAACTCCTGACTTTCCGACATCATCACGAAATCGGCCCCGCCCGTGACGGGATTTTGGGCACAACCAGCTAGTAATGTGATAACTAGGGAAAGAACTAACAGACGCATCGTGATTCCATGGTTGTGAACGGACAAATGAAAAAGGCAGCTTAAGCTGCCTTTCTGATACTTGCTGCAACATAAGTTCCCTCGCGAGAGCTTAGTGGCTTAGTAAGCGTAGCTATATTACGCAGCAGCCTTAGTGCCGTATTTTTGACGGAACTTATCGATACGACCTGCTGTATCCATGATTTTCTGAGTGCCAGTGTAGAAAGGATGGCATTCGGAACAAACTTCGACGTTCAGTGTAGGCTTGCCGATAACGGACTTAGTCTTGAAACTATTGCCACAACTGCAAGTAACGGCGATTTCTTGGTAATTTGGGTGGATATTTTCTTTCATTTTCTTTTCCTAACTAAGGTTTTGTGCGGCGGGTGTACGCACTTGGGTACTTCACGAAGGGGCGCATTATCCATAAAAGCACAGACTTAGGCAAGTTTATCACGCCCATGAAAAAAGCCGGCTTGCGCCGGCCTGTTTCTTGTTGCGGTCAGATTACTTGTCTAAACCGATGATGAACTTAACCAGTTCCTTGATATCAGCCTGCTTAGTACCTGCTGGGTCGTTAGCTGGCATAGGCATAGAACCCCAATTGCCTGAACCACCTTTGGAGACCTTCATAATCAGACCCTCTTCCAAAGGATATTTTTTGCCGCCGAATGTATATTCAGTTACACCTTTGTATTTCTTGGAGACATCCATCCAAGCTGGCCCGACTACTTTTCTGTCAACCGAGTGGCAAGCTGTGCAATTGTTCTTTTTAGCCAAAGGCGGCATATCAGTCGCCATTGCGCTACCCGCAATCATCAAACCGCCTGCAACCATCATAGTTGTGATAATAGATTTCATATTCTCTCCATCCTTCATAAGGTTTTGCAGTTGGGAGTATCCCCCTGCGTGTCAAGGTAAATGCCGATCTGGTTGATCTGGCAAGTACCTAACGCGACTACTCGGGAATCGGTTGACAGCTTTATTGTAAAGACAAGATGAATTTTACGAGACTGCTTATATCTTCAGCTTTCACGCGAGGCGAATTGGGCGGCATAGGCGTACTTCCCCATGCGCCAGCACCGCCTTTACTAACCTTGGTGATTAGCTTGGCTTCCATGCTGGCATCGCCGCGATATTTGGTGGCAATGTCTTTCCAAGCGGGGCCGACGATTTTTTTATCCATTCCGTGACACACAAAACAACCATTTTTTTGTGCTAATGCACGTCCATCTGCATCGGATAAAACGCTCTTGCTTGGTGTGGTCGCGGCGGCTGCAACGGGAGTAGTTGCAGCAGGTGCGGCGGCAGCAGCAGGAGCAGGAGCAGGAGCAGGAGCAACGGTAGCGGGCTTAGTGGCAGGAGCTTGGACTTCGGGCGCAGGCGCGGATACTTGATTAGCAGCAGCATTTTTACTGACCTTGCTTGCCACCGGCTCTGCTGCGGGTGCGCTAGGTGCTACGGCACTAGCCACCTCAACAACTGAGCTTGCAGTATCTGACACCGTAACTTGAGTCTCGGCCAGCACGGCTGATGCAGGTGAATTTTCGCTAGATGCTGTTACTAGCGTTGATTGAGTTTCTGGCTGACATGCCGCCAATAAAATTAATAGTGAGAGTGAGACGAGAGTTTGCTTATTCATTAAAACCTCCAAAAGTATTAAACAACCCTGCGAGCTAGCAGGCCGTACTAAAACTTTGTTGCGCTGTATTCGACGATGAGGCTGTGTTTGCTACCTGCAGCGACCGTGATTACGTTATCGATGGCATTGACCGATTCTACGCAAACCATTTCGCGCCAGCCGTTATGTTGCCCCATGTCGCCCATTTTCTCAGCCTTTTCTGTCCAGGGTGTCCATACTACTGTAGAGAGGCTGCCGGATTTTTTAATATAGATACGGCGACCCAGCTTGGCATCTTCAATCACGCAAGTCGCGGGTGTGTTGATATAGACACGGTCTGTCTCGCAAGTGAAGGTAATCGCACCTTCCTGCTTGCGCAGATTTGAGCCCCCCACTTTGTCCCAATATTCGCAGCCTTCCAAACCTAGTACGCTGATAGCGCCGATATCGCTGATCTGCAGATAGGTATGTAAAGCTTCACCGATGACAAAGTCCTTAGTGCCGGTGTTCTCTGTGACTAGTTCCATACGTAGAGTTTCACCTACGATCACGGTCAAATCGACATTGCTGGAGTGTTGCCATTGTGCACGCGTCTTATCGCTTTCGACCAGACGCAGCGTCAAGCGGGTCGCGCCACTAGGTTCGGTGCCTGACTCCAGCACGCGCCAAGGTACAGTACGTGCATAACCGTGGCCGGGAAAACTTGCTTCACTCGTATGTGCGCCGAACCACGGCCAACATACAGGGGCACCACCGCGGATGGACTTGCCTGCTGCGACCTTCATGTCTCGTGATAACCAGACCACAGGTGTAGCTTGGCTCTTAGGCTGCCAGTTCATCAGATGTGCACCTTGCAAGCACAGTGCAGCAGTCGCCTGCGTATTATTGAATTCTGCGATTACCAAGCCGCTAGCGTCTTCACGGAAAGTGAGTTGACCAGCGATGCCGAATTTTTTGTTCAGATTTTGTGCTGTAGGCATGACGATTCCTTTGTAGAGAGTGTTAACGATTTTCGATCTGTGTGACATCACGCACCGCGCCCTTGTCGGCACTGGTGACCATGGCGGCATATGCGCGCAAGGCGGCTGATATTTTGCGTGGGCGCACGCCTACAGGTTTCCAAGCTTGTTTGCCTGATGCGTCCATTGTTGCGCGGCGTTGAGTCATCTCTGCATCGGTGATGACGAGATTGATGCTGCGATTGGGGATGTCGATCTCTATGGTGTCGCCTTCACGCACTAAGCCGATCGCCCCGCCACTGGCTGCTTCGGGTGAGACATGGCCTATGCTCAAACCGGAAGTGCCGCCAGAGAAACGACCGTCGGTTAGCAGTGCACATTCTTTGCCTAAACCTTTAGATTTGAGATAGGAAGTCGGGTATAGCATTTCCTGCATGCCGGGGCCGCCTTTGGGGCCCTCATAACGGATGACTACGACATCGCCAGCAACAATCTGATCTTCCAGTATGCCGGCGGTCGCGGCGTCTTGACTCTCGAATACGCGTGCGCGTCCTGTGAACTTCAAAATGCTTTCATCCACACCTGCGGTCTTGACGATGCAGCCATCGAGGGCAATGTTGCCATGCAATACGGCCAGCCCGCCGTCCTTGGAATAAGCATGTGCGTTGTCACGTATGCAACCCTCGCTGCGGTCCGCATCCAACTCTGGATAAAGCATAGATTGCGAGAAGGCGATGGTAGTGATGATGCCAGCAGGCGCGGAACGGAAGAATTTCTGTACGTACTCGTCCGAGGTTTGTGCGATATCCCAGAGCTTGAGGCCTTCGCGCAGAGTTTTGCTGTGTACGGTGTGTACCTCGCCATGCAACAGACCTGCGCGGTCAAGCTCGCCCAAGATGGCGGCGATGCCGCCGGCACGATGTACGTCCTCCAGATGGTATTCGGAAGAAGGTGCGACCTTGCATAGTGTAGGCACATGGCGCGATAAGCGATCCATGTCTTTCATGGTGAAATCCACACCTGCCTCGCTTGCGATGGCGAGCAAGTGCAACACGGTATTGGTCGAGCCACCCATGGCGATGTCCAGTGTCATGGCATTCTCGAATGCATCGAATGTGGCGATGTTGCGTGGCAACACCGAGCTGTCGTCCTGTTCGTAATAGCGTTGGCATAGTTCGACGATGGTGCGACCGGCGCGCAAGAACAGTTGCTTACGTTCAGCGTGGGTGGCAACCAGCGAACCGTTGCCGGGTAATGACAAGCCCAGTGCTTCGGTCAAGCAGTTCATAGAGTTGGCGGTGAACATGCCAGAACAGGAGCCGCAAGTAGGGCAGGCAGATCGTTCAATTGCGTCGACTTCCTCATCGCTGATGTGACTATCGGCCGCCGCGACCATAGCATCGACTAAGTCTAAGCCCTTAGTCTTACCTTGCCAGCTCACCTTGCCAGCTTCCATAGGGCCGCCAGAAACGAATACGACGGGGATATTCAAGCGCATCGCAGCCATCAGCATGCCAGGTGTGATCTTGTCGCAGTTGGAGATGCACACCAGTGCATCAGCGCAATGCGCGTTGACCATATATTCGACCGAGTCAGCGATCAGGTCACGGGAGGGGAGCGAGTACAGCATCCCGTCATGTCCCATCGCGATACCGTCATCCACTGCGATGGTGTTGAATTCTTTGGCGATGCCGCCGACTTTCTCGATTTCGCGCGCTACCAACTGGCCCATATCTTTTAAGTGAACGTGGCCAGGGACGAACTGCGTGAAAGAGTTGGCGATGGCGATGATGGGCTTGCCGAAGTCACCATCTTTCATGCCAGTGGCGCGCCATAAAGCACGCGCGCCTGCCATGTTGCGGCCGTGGGTAGATGTTTTTGAGCGGTATTGAGGCATGATATATTCTCGAAAAAGAAGCGCGATGTGCGCATATGTTGGATAATTCAACGAACAATTCTAACCCATTCCCCTATGCTCGTTCATCCTCAATTCGACCCCGTCGCGATTCATCTGGGCCCATTTGGCATCCATTGGTACGGCCTAATGTATCTGGCAGGCTTCATTACCTTTATCTTTTTGGGACGTAAACGCATTGTCATGCTGGCTCATCCGCAGTTGACCCCTAAGCTCTTAGACGACTTGTTGTTCTATGGTGTACTGGGTGTGATTTTGGGAGGGCGCTTA
>JBBQKX010000034.1:0-19538 GCA_038327315.1 Burkholderiales bacterium
GCTGATACCGCCTGCGCTGATACGTGCCGTTGCTACGCATCTGCATCAACATCCCGAATGTGCCATCGCGACCGCCTGCCATGCCATCCACGAAGAAGAAGCGATGCGTAATCCCAACATCGTCAAAGCCGTATTGGACAAGCACGGCAACGCCCTATATTTTAGTCGCGCTCCCATTCCCTATCCGCGTGATGCCTTCGCCGCGCAGAGTGGCTTACCCGCTGCCATGCCTGTGCTACGTCACATCGGAATCTATGCTTATCGGGTGAGTTTCTTGCGCGCCTATAGCCAGCTCACACCTTGTGCACTTGAACAGTTCGAGGCACTGGAACAATTACGTGCGCTGTATCACGGCTACAAGATAGGTGTCACTATTACCGAACAAGCACCTCCGGCCGGGGTGGATACAGAGCAGGATTTACTAGTTGCAAGAAAGATTTTTGAAACACGAGTAGGGTGACAGGCGAAGAAGGAAAGGTAAAAACCAACTCGCGTCCTATAGAAAGCGAATAAGTTTTTACCCTTATCCCTTCCCCTTTTACCCTTCACTAATTACCAAGGGAGAAAGAAATGAGACTGATACTTTTAGGTGCACCAGGTGCAGGCAAAGGCACACAAGCCAAC
The DNA here is from genome assembly GCA_038327315.1 of Burkholderiales bacterium. Taxonomy (GTDB): domain Bacteria; phylum Pseudomonadota; class Gammaproteobacteria; order Burkholderiales; family Gallionellaceae; genus Gallionella. Next base: position 625 of record JBBQKX010000034.1, read on the forward strand.
TACATCAAAGAAAAGTTTGCGATTCCACAGATCTCTACTGGCGACATGCTACGTGCTGCCGTCAAGGCCGGTACGCCCTTAGGCATCTCTGCCAAAAAGATTATGGATGAGGGTGGTCTGGTCTCAGATGACATCATCATCAATCTGGTAAAGGAACGTATCAAAGAGACAGATTGCGCACATGGCTTCTTGTTCGATGGCTTTCCTCGCACCATCCCTCAGGCTCAAGCAATGAAGGATGCAGGCATCCCTATCGACTACGTGGTGGAAATTGACGTTGAAGATAAAGAAATTGTGCAGCGTATGAGTGGACGCCGCGTACATCCAGCTTCTGGTCGTACCTACCATGTAGTGTTCAATCCACCCAAAGTCGCAGATAAAGATGACATCACTGGCGAACCATTGGTACAACGTCCCGATGACGTGGAAGACACCGTCATGAAACGTCTAGATGTTTATCACCAACAGACCAAGCCGCTGGTTGAGTACTACAGCGCATGGGCAAAGTCCGGCGACGGCAAGGCACCCAAGTGCGTATACGTACCCGGTGTAGGTTCTGTCGATGCGATACGCGACAAAGTATTCGCAGCTTTGAGTGCATAAAGCATGACAACCAAACCCGTGTTGACTTTGGAGGATGCCAAGCGTGTTGCGGCAGCAGCTGAGGCGGAAGCTCAACGCAATGGCTGGAAGGTGACAGTGGCCGTGGTCGATGACGGCGGACACTTGCTGTATCTGCAACGCGCTCACGACACCAAGTTCGGTAGCGTAGAGACCGCGATGATGAAGGCACGCGCCTCGGCTGCCTTGCAGTATGAAACCAAAGATTCCGAACAAGCCGTACAGAGTGGTCGCTTAATACATCTCGCCCTACCCGGCGTGATTCCAGCCGAAGGCGGTGTGCCACTCAAACGTGATGGCATCGTCATCGGCGCGTTAGGCATCAGCGGTGTGCGTGCGGTGCAAGACGGTCAAATCGCCGCAGCCGGTGTGGCCGCATTAGGAGTGAACTGAACATGCTCTACAAATTGGACGGCCGTAGTCCGCAGCTCAATGGTGCAGGTCATTTCATCGCCGACAATGCAGCGGTAATCGGTGATGTGGTACTAGAGCGCAACACCAGCGTGTGGTTTAGCGCCACTTTGCGAGGCGACAACGAGCGTTTGTATATAGGTGAGAACAGCAACATCCAGGATGGCGCAGTACTGCATACCGATATGGGCGCACCACTGCATATCGCTGCCAACGTCACCATCGGACATCAAGCCATGTTGCACGGCTGCAGTGTAGGAGAAGGCAGTCTGGTCGGCATCAAAGCCGTGATACTCAATCACGCCGTAATCGGCAAAAATTGTCTGATTGGTGCAAACGCACTGGTCACTGAAGGTAAGGTCATTCCTGATAACTCGCTAGTGGTCGGCTCACCCGGCAAAGTCTTGCGCAGCCTATCTGAAACCGAGATTACCGCTATGCACGCCAACACCGCACACTATGTACAAAATGCGGCGCACTATCTGACGTCATTGCAAGCAATCTAATTAGCTGCTTACAGGGTATCTATATATTCCCAATATTTCCAAAAAAAAGACCCGTATACGACTCAGCGCATACGGGTCTTAAAACGTGTAGTTACGAGTTCTTAGACAGGATAACGATAGTGCTCTTGCGTCATATTCTCGATTCCGCACGGCAAAGCCTCTATCCAGTCGAGGAACTGATTGACCATCTTCTTGCCCTTGAATGACCTACCATGCTGCGGAACGATACTCTCCACATCCATCTGACGCACCATGTTCACCCAGTAACGATTGATCTTGTTGGAGATCATGTAGCGGCGGTGAAAACCTTCCATATATTTGATATGTGACGCAAAGTCTTCGACTGGCGTATCCGCAGCAGTATGCGAAACGATGGAAGCACCCATATCGCCTGAAAACAATATCTTGCTGATTGGATCGTAGAACTGAAAGTTACCTTCAGAATGCATAAAGTGCGCGGGGACAGCGACGATGCTGGCATTACCCAGTTGGAATTTCATTCCTTCATCGGGTATCGAGATGATACGTCCATCGATATTCCCCACACTGCAAAAATGCGGAACGAAGCGCGCCCATAATTTGGAGATGGCGATCTTGCAGTCCGAATGAATCATCCATTTATTGATAGACGCGATGATGTCTGGGTCGGCATGAGATGCCAGTATGAACTCCAACTTCTTGGGTGGAAAATAATTGTGCATCTCCATCAACAGACCGTTGTAAGTCATGTTACCACCCGGATCCAACAAGGCACCGTGACCGTGATCGACGATGAGGAACTGATTGGCTTGTACCGCGATACCCGCCTCATCATCGACCAAATCGTCGAACATCAGACATTGGTGTGTGCCGTTATTGAACAGTTCGATTGCCATACTCATTCTCCTAGGAAACTTATCTACTTCTTATGACCCGCATCCTACTCCACATAAGCAGATTACGAATTGACCCATATCAAAATCGAAAAAATTATTACCACATTCCCAGTATTGCCTACACGCCATATGCTGCTATGATTTGCCCACCATGGCCGATGCCACATTACACCTCAGCGTCATCGAAGTTCGGCCTAATGGCGATTGCGTACCTTGTTATTCCACTAATAAAAACTAGGGAGAAATTATGTCTACAGGTCTAGCTTTTGCTCTGATATGCGCCATCATCGCGATACTTTACGGTGTTTTCTCGATTCAATGGATACTCGCAAAAGCGACCGGTAGTGATCGAATGCGAGAGATTGCCGCCGCGATACAGGAGGGCGCATCGGCCTACCTGAAGCGCCAGTACATCGCCATTGCCTGGGTAGGCGCAGCACTCTTCTTCCTAATTTTCGTCGCCCTCGGTTGGCAGACTGCCATAGGCTTCGCAATAGGTGCATTGCTCTCTGGTGCAGCCGGATTCATAGGTATGAACGTGTCGGTACGCGCTAATGTGCGCACCGCTGAAGCTGCCAAAGAAAGCCTCAATGCAGCCCTCAATGTCTCATTCAAAGGGGGGGCCATCACGGGTATGTTAGTTGTAGGTATGGGCTTGCTGGGTGTGGCTGGCTATTACGCCCTACTCACCAATCTAGGTGAGACCTCGGGTGAAGCCACACACGCTTTGATAGGCCTGGGTTTTGGTGGCTCACTCATCTCCATCTTTGCGCGTCTGGGCGGCGGCATCTTCACCAAGGGTGCAGACGTCGGCGCTGATCTAGTCGGCAAAGTAGAGGCCGGTATACCTGAAGACGACCCGCGCAATCCCGCCGTGATTGCCGACAATGTAGGCGACAACGTGGGTGATTGCGCCGGCATGGCAGCTGACCTATTTGAAACTTATGCGGTGACCATCATTGCCACGATGTTGCTGGGTGGCTTACTGTTGTCTAATACCAACGCGGTCATTTATCCCCTAGTGCTGGGTGGCTTCTCTATCATCGCCTCCATCATAGGTACATTCTTCGTCACCGCTCGCGAGGGTGGTCGGGTTATGAACGCACTGTATCGCGGCCTTGCTGTCGCAGCCGTGCTGGCCTTAGTCGCTTTCTACCCCATTACTTCCTGGCTGATGGCTGATAACGGCATGTACAGCGTGAACGCCCTGTATGGTTCTGCCGTCATCGGACTTGTCCTGACTGCTGCGCTGGTATGGATCACCGAGTACTACACAGCCACAGAGTTCGCACCAGTACGACACATCGCTGAAGCCTCCACAACCGGCCACGGCACCAACATCATCGCGGGCTTGGGCGTTTCGATGAAATCCACCGCAGCACCGGTCATCGTCGTGTGCCTTGCGATCTGGGGTGCACATCATCTGGCAGGTTTATACGGCATCGCCATCGCAGCAACCTCCATGCTATCCATGACCGGTATCATCGTCGCACTTGATGCCTACGGCCCGATCACTGACAACGCGGGGGGAATCGCCGAGATGTCACATCTCCCCGATAACGTGCGCGTCATCACCGATGCGCTGGACGCTGTGGGCAACACGACCAAGGCAGTCACAAAAGGCTATGCCATAGGCTCGGCAGGTCTCGCCTCCTTAGTGTTGTTCGCCGACTACACGCATGCACTCACCGCCAATGGTCATCATCTGACCTTCGATCTTTCCAACCACATGGTCATCATCGGTCTATTCATAGGCGGCATGGTGCCCTATCTATTCGCCGCAATGGGCATGGAAGCGGTAGGACGTGCGGCGGGTAGCGTGGTGGTGGAAGTGCGCCGTCAGTTCAAAGAGATCCCCGGCATCATGGAAGGTACAGGCAAACCTGAATATGGGACTTGCGTGGACATGCTCACCAAAGCCGCGATCAAAGAAATGATCATCCCCTCCCTACTCCCTGTGGCGGTACCCGTTGTGGTCGGATTAACGCTGGGTGCGCAAGCCTTGGGTGGCGTATTAGTCGGCACCATCATCACTGGCATCTTCGTCGCCATCTCAATGACCACAGGCGGTGGCGCATGGGATAACGCCAAAAAATACATAGAAGAAGGCAACTTTGGCGGTAAGGGTTCTGAAGCTCACAAAGCGTCGGTAACCGGTGATACCGTTGGCGATCCCTACAAAGACACTGCTGGGCCTGCGATAAATCCGCTGATCAAAATCATCAATATCGTTGCATTGATGATCGTTCCCTTGTTGTAATAAATGCTAAGTAAACGGTATACAACCATACCGTTTACCGTTTTTTCTCTTGAATTCATTGACAGTACACCGCAATAAAATTTACATTCGCCCCCTTAGTTATTTTTCATACCAGACCTCAGGAACATCATGTCCAACATCGAATCCACCTTGAATGAAACACGTGTCTTCAACCCAGCAGCTGAATTTGTAAAGCAGGCGAACGTGTCTGGCATGGCTGCATATCAAACTATGTGTAAAGCAGCGCAAGATGATTACCCCGGTTTTTGGGCGAATTTGGCTCGCGAACACCTCCTGTGGAAAAAGCCCTTTACCAAGGTCTTGGACGAAAGCAAGGCACCGTTCTACAAATGGTTCGAAGATGGCGAGCTGAACGTTTCCTATAACTGTCTCGACAAACATCTGGAAACACAGCCTAACAAAACCGCCATCATCTTCGAGGCGGACGATGGCAAGGTCACACATGTCAGCTACCGTGAACTGCATGGCCGTGTCAGCCAATTCGCCAATGGTCTGAAGTCACGCGGCATCAAGAAGGGTGATCGCGTCATCATCTACATGCCTATGAGCGTGGAAGCCGTGGTGGCGATGCAAGCCTGTGCACGTATCGGCGCGATCCATTCCGTAGTGTTCGGCGGCTTCTCTTCCAAGAGCTTGCATGAGCGCATCACCGATGCTCAAGCAGTCGCAGTCATCACTGCCGACGGCCAAGTCCGTGGCGGCAAGAACATCCCGCTCAAGCCCGCAGTTGACGAAGCACTGTCTTTGGGAAATTGTGAAATGGTGCACAGCGTCATCGTGTACCGCCGCACTGGCATGGATGTAGATTGGGATGACGACACCAACATCTGGTGGCACGACCTGTTTAATTCACAGACCAGCGCGCAATGCGAACCTGAATGGGTAAGCGCTGAACATCCGCTGTTCATCCTCTACACTTCCGGTTCTACTGGCAAACCCAAAGGTGTACAGCACTCCACTGGTGGTTACCTACTAGGTGCGATTACCTCCATGCAATGGGTGTTCGATTACAAACCCACCGACGTATTCTGGTGCACTGCTGACGTGGGCTGGATTACTGGCCACAGCTACGTCGCTTACGGCCCATTGGCGATAGGCGCGACTCAAGTCATCTTCGAAGGTGTACCGACCTATCCAGATGCAGGCCGTTTCTGGAAAATGATACAGAACCACAAAGTCACTACTTTTTACACCGCACCGACTGCGATTCGTTCATTGATCAAACTCGGTGGCGACCTCCCAACCCAATATGATCTATCAAGCTTGCGCCTGCTGGGTAGTGTGGGTGAACCGATCAACCCTGAAGCTTGGATGTGGTACTACAACACCGTGGGTCAAACACGTTGCCCTATCGTAGACACCTGGTGGCAGACCGAAACAGGTTGCCACATGATCGCGCCTCTGCCTGGTGCGATGCCCCTCAAACCCGGCACATGTACCCTACCGCTGCCCGGCATCATGGCGGCCATCGTCAACGAAGCCGGCGAAGAAGTGCATGATCAACATGGTGGCTTCCTCGTCATCAAGCGCCCTTTCCCTTCACAGATCCGTACCATCTGGGGCGATTCTGACCGCTACATAAAATCTTATTTTCCTACTGAAATGCATGGCGCTTATCTGGCGGGCGACTCTGCACGCCGTGATGAAGATGGCTATTTCTGGATTATGGGTCGTATCGATGATGTGCTCAACGTCTCCGGTCACCGCCTGGGTACCATGGAGATTGAATCCGCGCTGGTCTCTAACCCACTGGTCGCTGAAGCGGCTGTCGTGGGCAAACCTCACGACATCAAGGGTGAAGCTGTCGTAGCCTTCGTAGTATTGAAGGGTGCACGTCCTGAAGACCCTGCCAAAGCTAAAGAGATCGCTGAAATTTTGCGTAACTGGGTGGGTAAAGAGATTGGTCCTATCGCCAAACCGGATGAGATTCGCTTCGGTGAAAATTTGCCTAAGACCCGTTCTGGCAAGATCATGCGTCGCTTGTTACGCGCCCTAGCCAAAGGTGAAGAAATCACTCAAGACGTGTCGACTTTGGAAAACCCAGCCATCTTGGAACAGCTAAAGAACGCAGTACGCTAATCGTCAAACCCTAAAAGCCTTGTACAGCATTGTGTTGTACAAGGCTTTTTTCATTGACCCTAGCTGCATCGTGGGCTACTATCGCGCCACTTTTCCTACCCAACCTATATACCTGTGACTTTGATCAAATCTTTGATTTCCATTGCATTGTTGTGTTGCGCCTCGGCTCAGGCTGGAGAGATGCTCGCGATGAGCACATCTATGCCCGACAACAGCATCCCAACTTCACTGACTTCAGCGCGCAATATCACGCTGGAATTATTGCCGGAAGTCATCCCCGAAAAGACTGACTTGTGGGTACGCATACGCAATGGTTTCGCCATGCAGGAACTGGATAGTCCACTCATTGCCCGCCACGAACAGTGGTATGCAAGCCGCCCAGAATATATCCAACGTATGACCGAACGTGCAGGCCGCTATCTGCATTACATAACAGAAGAAGTAGAGCGTCGCGGTATGCCTAGCGAGATCGCACTGTTACCTATGATAGAGAGCGCTTTCAATCCCGGCGCCTATTCAAGAAGTGCAGCATCCGGTATCTGGCAGTTCATCCCGTCCACAGGCAAGCACTTTGGCTTGCAACAGAACTGGTGGTATGACGGGCGCCGTGATGTGGTTGAAGCAACCAATGGCGCATTAGATTATCTGCAGAAGTTACACAATCAATTTGGCGACTGGGAATTGGCATTGGCTGCATATAACTGCGGTGAAGGTGCAGTGGAGCGTGCGCAAAGACGCAACCGGAGTCGCGGCCTGCCCACCGACTATTCACACTTGAAGTTGCCCACCGAGACACGCAACTATGTACCTAAACTATTGGCTATTAAGCACATCGTTGCAAAACCAGAAAACTTCGGTTTGACCTTGCAGCCTATAGAGAACAAACCGTATTTTGCTGCAGTGGCAATCACTCAACAGATGGACGTAAAAAAGTTCGCCGAGTTGGCCGAGATATCAGAAGAGGAATTCACCGCACTCAATCCCGCACATAACCGTCCGGTGATTTTGCAAGATCACAACGACCAGATTTTGTTGCCTATCAATCAAGTGAATGTATTCCTAGCAAATTTAAAAAACAATGACAAGCCGCTATTGACTTGGCAGTCCTATCAGCCAAAAAAGGGAGAGCGCTTTGATGTCCTAGCTCCACGCTTTGGCATGTCCGTCGCACAACTAAAGTCGGTAAACGGCCTGATGAGGCGTGGTGATATTAGCCATGGTCAGACGCTATTGGTACCCACAACCGGGGACAATGTTGAAGTTGATCTAGAACCCTTCAATATGCATTTGTTGCCCGAACCACCTTTTTCGAAAGTACATATCGTGCGCAGAGGTGACACCTTAGGCGGCATTGCCAAACATTATCGCGTGCACTTGAGCAGCCTGCGTGCTTGGAACCACAATGTGAAGTTATTACACATAGGCCAGCGTGTCGTCGTGGCTGCTGGTGCAGCACCACATCAAAGTAGCAGAAAAATGGTCAAACGTGCTTCATCCAGCAGACGCCATGCTGCAACAAGTAGTAATAAGAAGTTGGCTACCGAGTCCAAGCAGAATATGGAAGCCAGCCTATAAGGCTGTTTTGATACGCGGCACTGCCGCGAGCAAAGCTTTGGTATATTCATGTTGCGGGCTACGCAACACTTGCTCAGCAACGCCTCGCTCTACCACTTTCCCCTGATACATCACATAGACCTCATGTGCGAGATATTCCACCACCGCCAAGTTGTGGGTGATGAATAAATAGCTCAAGCCTAATTCCTGTTGTAGCGATTTGAGTAGATTCAATATCTGCGCTTGTACCGAAACATCTAAGGCGCTGGTGGGCTCATCGCAGATCAGCAACTTGGGCGATACAGCCAGTGCTCGGGCAATCGCAATACGTTGACGCTGCCCCCCCGAGAACTCATGCGGATAACGCCACTTGGCGGTTTGTGCCAAACCACATTTATCCAGCAGCCCATCTATATGCAATTGGCGCGCCTTGCTGTCCTTGGCTATACCCAGTGCACTCATACCCTCCTCCAAAATTTCGGCCACACGCATCTTGGGATTAAGTGAGGCATAGGGGTCTTGGAACACCATTTGCATCGCCGCACGAGATGAGATATCTCCCTGCAACTCGCGCCCCTCGAATTGCACCTTGCCCGCCGTGGGGCGAATTAATTGCAATACCGCCTTACCCAAAGTAGTCTTGCCGCAACCCGACTCGCCTACCAGAGCAAGGGTGCGCCCTGAGTCTATAGAGAGCGATACGCCATCCACCGCCTTCACATGCCCTACCGTGCGCTGCATCAAGCCCTTACGGATGGGGAAATAGACTTGCAAGTCTGTGACATTGAGTAACGGAGTTACAGCATGCGGAATGCGCGATTCTGTAAGTAGCTGGGCATCTGGTTTAACGACATCCGATATCTCGCATCCTGCATCCTGCATCCCACTTCCTGCATCCTGATACAAATGGCACCTGACGCCTTGCCCCTGCCCCATCGCAGTCCACGCGGGTGACTGCTCATGGCATAACGCCCAAGCCTTATCGCAGCGCGCTGCGAAACGACAGCCCTGCGTGATGCTACCCAAGGGCGGGACACTGCCGGGTATCGCGGTCAGTGTGTGTTCACGACGCGATGCATCCGGTAAGGCGGCGAATAATTTTTGCGTATAGGGATGCAAAGGGCGAGAGAACAACTGCTCACGACTCGCTTGCTCAACGATCTCGCCCGCATACATCACCGCGACTCGATGTGCGTTTTCCGAGACCACGCCGAGGTCGTGTGTGATGAGCAACATTGCCATGCCAGTACGCACTTGCGTGTCGCGCAACAGTTGCAACACCTGCGCTTGTATCGTCACATCCAAAGCGGTAGTTGGTTCATCAGCGATGAGTAATTTCGGCTCTCCTGCCAAGGCCATCGCGATCATCACACGCTGCTTCATCCCGCCTGAGAACTGGAAAGGATATTCGTGCACGCGTCGCACAGCATCCGGTATGCCAACTTGCACCAGCAACTCCACGCAGCGTGCAGTTGCGGCCTCGCCATGTATATCGTGATGTAGCTCCAACACCTCGGCGATCTGTTGGCGCACGGTCATCACCGGATTCAAACTTAGTCCAGGCTCCTGAAAGATCATCGCCATCGTGCCGCCGCGCACGTCACGCATCTCGCGCTCCGACATTTGATGCAAGGCTGCACCCTCCATCCTGATTGCGCCACCCGCATTGAGCACACCATCAGGCAATAATCGCATCAGAGATAAGGCCGTCATCGACTTGCCACAGCCCGACTCGCCCAACAGTGCAAAAGTCTCCCCCGCAGCGATGTCGAAAGAAATGCCATCGACGATAGTCGCGCCGCTGCTTAGACGTGTAGTCAATGATTCGACGGTAAGAATTTCATTCATAATTTTTTGTCCGCTCACGACACATCAGCCAATACGAAACGACACTGCTTACCACAATAATTGCGCGGCAAATAAGAGCGGCGATTATAAAGCTATTACCCAAGCGAACAGACTAAACACCTTGCACCTATTCCTAAAACTACATAGGCCATTTGATATATTGACGGAACATGAGAGCGAATGAATACTGCACGCCTTGTTGAAGCAAACAAAAAACAAAATGCACTACAAGTAAAGTTAATCGAGTCTGACCCTAATTCACGTATTGCAAACGCAAAATTGCACACCGAGTAAACCGATGAGAGCAATCGCAACCACAACAGAATTTAATGCGATGCTGACCCCTTTAATTGAAGCCGCAACCAAGACCTGACCCCAAATTTACATGTCGGATTTTATGAAAACAATTACTGCAATTTTTATCGTACTATTTTTAACCTCGTGCGTAGTAATCACGCGAGAACCTAGTCGCCCCGTAAAAATGGAAGAGGGTTCATCTGTAGATCTTCGTACTGCACTGGATGCTGCTGAGCTTGTCTGGAATTCAATGCAGAGACTAGGTTGTCGCCAAACCGATGTTATTTTCCCTGAAATAATTGAAAAATCTCCTGATTTTCAGGCTGGAGAAGGTAGGGTTCTCAAAGGACGAGTCAAAGAGCGATGGGTTGCACACGGCTGCAACACCGAAGTTCCATATATTGTTGATTTCTTTTTTGAAAAAGATAACGTCGGCGGTACAGGAATTTACATTCATCGCGAAAAAGGTGGCTCTTGACGTTATGATCGACTCATGTCAATTGCGTTTAAAGCCTAACCCGCTGCACAAGCAGCGAGCAAAACCACAGCAAAAGGGGTCAGCATCGCAATTGTTTTGCAAACAGAAACAAACATCGAACAACGTGTAAACCGATGAGAACAAACGCAACCACAACAGAATTTAATGCGATGCTGACCCCTTTAATTAGGCGTCCCTCGTATATTTCGATGTGCGCTATCGAACAGAACTGCAACGCCATAAAACGTTAAAGTCTGCTTCCGGTTAGTAAGCGATATAAACGAATATCCGGATATCGCGCCCCGTCAAACTCAAACACCACTCTTCCCGATTTAGGAGAAACGCATGAATCTACACCTGACTATAGGTCCTCTGGCGGCACTCATCGCCGGAATTCTCATTCTTGTAATGCCACGAATGCTGAACTTCATCGTGGCTATTTATTTAATTATCATTGGGTTGGTCGGCCTGTTCGGCAGCGGAAATCTGCATTTGTAATCAACCCGAAGGCAAAATCAGCTTCATTTCAAGAGAGTTACAAGAGAGTTAAAGGGGCCAGGCTCGAGTTGTTTTTACTAACATGAGCCATGCCACGCCGCCCTCGTACTCATCTAAATGAAGTTCCTTTGCACAGCAAAAGGGAATAATAATGGCATCAGAAAATCACGTTTGGTCAGGCAGCCCATCCCAGATCATAAATCTCGGCACGTACATTCTGTGCGCATTATTGTCGCTCACAGTAGTCTTGGCCATAGTCGCCATTCCGTATGCAATTTGGCAATACTTGGTTGTCAAAAATCAGAAATATGAGCTGACGTCACAGCGACTGAAAGCGCATAGCGGCGTGCTTTCAAAGCAAACCAATGAACTCGAATTGTTTCGAGTCAAGGACACAAAATTTGATCAGCCTTTTTTTCTAAGGTTGTTCGGCTTAGGCAACGTCATTCTCGTTTCGTCTGATTCAACAACCCCCGTGGCGATAATCAAGGCAGTCAAGGACGCACAGAGTTTGCGAGAGCAGATTAGAAGCCTTGTAGAAGAGCGGCGCGATCAGAAGCGTGTACGAGTCGCTGAATTTGAATAGCGCCCAACCCCACATTCGAGCGCACGTTAAAGGGGTCCGTTAAAGGGATTAGCATCGCAATTGTTTTGCAAAAAAATGAACCGCGAATAACAAGTAAACCGATGAGAAAAAACGCAACCACAACAAAATTTAATGCGATGCGGGCCCCTTAAATTTTGGCGGAAGAATTGAAACGTTAACTGATAGGCGCGCCGCGCCGCTACCCAAAGACAGACCTAAGTGAGGAATAGATTAAATCGAGTCTGATTTTAATTAAACCTAGGATCAAAAGCGTCGCGTACTGCGTCGGCAAACAAGTTGGCAGCTAGCACTAACATCAGCATGAAGCCGAAAGCCGCCGCTAATGACCACCACACCATAGGCTCACGCCCCATCTCCAGACGCGCCGCGTTGATCATGGTGCCGAAAGAAATCATAGAAGGGTCTACGCCCACACCCACATAGGACAACACCGCCTCCGCCAGCACCAATGCTGAGAAATCCATCACCAACGAGATAAGGATGATGTGCATCACATTCGGCATGATGTGGCGCGTGAGGATGCGCAAACTGGACACGCCGAACGATTGCGCCGCTTGGATGTATTCCATTTCGCGCAGCTTCAAAGTCTCGCCGCGCAGCAAGCGGCATAAGCCCGTCCAACTGGTCATACCCAAGATCAGACACAGAAACACTAGACGCAGATCAGCGCGTGAAGCCGAGGTATCGAACCATTGCGGATGCGTGTCTATGGTCACTTGCATCATCAACACCGCTGCCGCGATGAGCAACACACTAGGGATGGAACTCAGCACGGTGTAGACGTACTGGATGACATCGTCCACCCAACCCCGGAAATAACCAGCGGCCACCCCTAGGAACAAGGCTAGCGGCAAAGTCACCAAGGTCGTGACTGTGCCGATGATGAGGCCTGTGCGTATGCTCTTGAGCGCGAGAAAAAGTACGTCCTGCCCAACCTTATCGGTACCGAGTACGTGGTAAACCATAGCGAGACTGGTGGTCGCACCGATCACTGCACTGATCGTGAACAAGGCGATGCTCATGGTTCTAGTTGGCTTGAAAAGCACACGACATAAGGCAGCGATCAACAAGCCCGCACACATCCCCAAGACTGCGCGCCATGCGACATCTGCCCCCCGCTCGGATGAGTCTGCCAAATGTGCACCACCGTAACGCAAGCGCGGATAGTCACGCATCACCCTACCCTGTGCATCAGTGATGCTCTCCTTAGCAAACAAAGTAAGCGCGAAGGGTGCGGAATAAGTCTTCTCGGTATGGCTGCGCAAGGGTTCAACCAGCTTATCGAACGCGCTCAACACCTCGGGTGCATAGATGGTGCTGCCGTTATCCTGCTGCGACAAAGCGACACGAAAATGCAAGGTATCCAGCAAGCCAACTGTTACAAACAGCGACAACACCAACAAGGACACCATCGCGACACGGCTGCGCGCGACACATTGCCAGGGCAGCATGAGATGTACACGCTGACGCACATAGATCGTCATCGAGATACCCGCTGCCAGCAATAGAAACACCAGCGCATCGCTCCACAAGATGACAGGCATAAAACTCATGACAACTTCACTCTGGGGTCAACGACGGTATACGAAATATCGGTCAAGATCAGACCGACGATGTAGAGCACAGACCCCAAAAACACCATAGCGCGCACCACCGAAAAATCCTGCGCATTGATGGCATCTATGGTGTAGCTGCCCAACCCCGGAATGCCAAAGAATGATTCGGTCAACAAGCTTCCCATGAAGAGTAGCGGGATGACCACCACGACACCCGTGAGGATGGGAATCATCGCGTTCTTCAATACATGCGTGAACAACACACGCAACTCAGACAAGCCCTTGGCTCTTGCGGTGCGCACATAGTCTTTGCCGATCTCCTCTAGGAAGATGGTGCGATACCAACGACTGCTAGAACCCACGCCGCCTATGATGCCGATGACGATGGGCAACACGACGAATTTGATGCTATCCATACCGCTGGCGTAACCCGAGATGGGTACCAGATGCCACAACTTACTCACCAAGAATTGCCCACCTATAATGTAGAACAATCCCGACACCGACATCAGCAAAACACACAAAGCCACCCCAGCCATATCTAGTGCCGTACCGCGAAACAAGGTCATCAACAAGGCGAAACTGACATAAGCGAACAACCCGATGATAAAGGTCGGCAGTGCGATGGCCAGACTCGGGCCCATGCGGGTAACAATCTCGTGGCTAATGCTACGGCCATCATCGGAGTAACCGAAATCAAAGACGAACATGCTTGCAGACTTATGCCAGAAGATCGTATCGGTCACCTTGTCTGCGCCCTCTGCTGCGGCATTAAGCATCAAAGGTTTGTCATAGCCGCGCTGCTGTTTCCAAGCGTTGATGGCTTCAGGCGTGACGCGCTTAATACCGAGCTGCATACGCGCCATATCGTCGGGTGTATTCACCACAAAGAATAGCGCGAAGGTGAGCAGATTCACCCCTATCAAGATGGGCACTGCGTAGAGGATACGGCGGATAAGGTAGGCGATCATGAGGGCGCTATTGTAAGGGCAAAACTTGTGTAGTTGCCCAAAGCAAAATTTGAAAAAATACCAACCAGACAAGAACAATCACAAAGAGTATCTAGGCCATCTAATCTATTGATATAAATATCAGCAATCGCTAAAATTCGCGCATGCTTGCGCATTTCTCGCTTGCAATTCAACTCATTGGAAAATCATAAATGAAAAAAATCATCGCAATCGCAGCTTTGTCCGTAGCCCTATCAACACCAGTATTTGCTGCTGGTAACAATGCGTATGTGTTCGCTGAAGCTGGATCTGCTTCATTGGGCAACGCACAAACACCAATCGGCAACAGTTCATATCCAAGTCCTTTAATTCTCGGCGTTGGTGCGGGTTATCGTTTTACGCCCAATTTTGCGACCGAAGTGGGCTACCACAGTATGGCTAACTCAACAATAACAGGTACAGGTTTTTCTCAAACCTTAAAGGTCTCCTCATTTACCCTTGCCGCAGTAGGTAGCCACTCAATCGATGAGCAATTATCTATCTTTGGCAAACTCGGTTTAGCCATGAACAAATTAGATACGACTAGCACTGTCGCGGGTGCAACAGCCAAAAGCAGCAAGAACAATATGTATTTTGCAGTCGGTGGTCAGTACAACATCAATGCGCAATTTGCACTGCGAGCTCAATATGAAAATTTTGGTGACTTCACTCCTAACAATGTCGTAAATACAACTTCACAATCAGCCGCCTCCGCATTTAGTATCGCTGGCGTATTGAACTTCTAATTCTGCTCTGGGCTTGCCCAGTTAGATTCATGTAAAACAAAGCCTAGGTTCTACCTAGGCTTTATTGTGCCATCTACATCATGGATTTCTACTCCTTCAAAAACCAGTATGTCATCAGGGTTGCGAGTCTGTGCTAACTACTGGAAAATGCGCGCCTTTCGCATCTAGTCCTGCTTGCGCACTTAAGTTTTTGTTAGGAAAAATATGACCGCCGCCATGCCCACTTCCGTACTCGATCAACCGCAGATATGGGAAGCTCAGGCCGACTTTAAGGAATATATGTCGGCAGTTAATCCGGCCATGCCCAAGATTGCGGTCGAAGCCTTTCCAAACACACTGCATGCCAGTGGCGCGACTCGCATTATTCCTTTCGACTTATCCGCATCACTGAAAACCAGTTATGCGGCTACTACGCCGAATCTGTATGCAGGCTATTTGCGCGTGCTGGCGGGCGAAACGCTAGCCACCGACTTCATTGCTGCATCACAAATGTTCTTCGTGATTCATGGCGCAGGCAGTACCTCTATGGAGTCTGGCACGATAGCTTGGAAAACAGGCGACCTCTACACTCTACCTGCCACCGCGAGTGCTCAGCACATCGCTACGCAAGACAGCGTCCTGTTCTGGGTAAACGATGCGCCCCTGTTGCGCTATCTAGGTGTAACGCCGTCAGAACAGCGCTTCTCGCCCGTGCTCTACACCCAGCAACGCATCACTGAAGAACTCAATAAGGTGCGCCGCACTCAGAGCGAAAATGCCAATCGAATCGGTATCCTGCTTTCCAATCCAAACTTCCCCACCACCCTGACGCTGACGCATACCTTATGGTCGCTGTACAACATCCTACCTAAAGGCATCGTACAGAAACCTCATCGACACAACTCTGTCGCCATCGACCATTGCGTCAGTGCTGGACCAGACACCTACACAATGATAGGCAAAGAAATTGATGCAGATGGCAACATCATCGATCCGATCAAAGCAATGTGGGAACCCGGCTCTACCTTCATCACGCCACCTGGTTGGTGGCATTCCCACCACAACGACTCAGACCAAGATGCCATCGTCCTCCCCATACAAGACGCAGGCCTAGTGATGAACATGCAAGTGCTGGATTTTCAGCTAGTAAAGTAACGCTCTAATGATTCTGAATAACAACGGCTGTCGTGATATCACAGCTGCTTCATTTCACGCTCGCCACTACAACCAGATTCATAGCCAGAGTAGACTACGCACTACATTGTTAGTTACAGAAATCAGGAGGCGACCAAATGTACTCTAAGTCACTTGCATACTTTGCGTTCTCACTTTGCGTCTGGTGCGTCATCACATCGTCCGTGCATGCCGAAGCGCTAGATTTGAAGACTGGCACTTGGGAAACGACTGCGACCACCACCATCAAGGGCATGCCCATCCCCAAAGAATCGCTAAAACAGCTTTCCGCTAGCGCGCGTGAACAGGTTGAACAGCAGATGCGTGAGCGCGCTGCCAAGCCGCATACTCAAACCCTGCGTAGCTGCGTCACCCAAGACAAACTGGATCGCAGCGACCTACTCCAATCAGGCCATCCAGATTGCAAGCGTAAAATACTGGCACACGATGCGCATAAGCTGGAAGTAGAAGAACGTTGCCCACCTCCGCTGTCATCCAAGAGTAATTACATTCTGACAACCAAGTCGCCTGAGAGCTATGACAGCACCATAGATGTTCAGCAGGGTGAAAGTGGCAAGATACATGTGGAGATGACAGGTCACTGGATTTCAGCGGAATGTAGCGAAGCCAAAGAAGAATGACATTACGTCACGGAAAACAAAAAGGCCAACCTCGCGGTTGGCCTCTTACTGACCCTAAAAAACTCAAACAGCTAAACGAGGCAAGGCGCGAGTGGGATTTTTATTGCGCCGCATATATCACATATGCAAGCAGTAAAAATTTCAGGAGCAACGCCGCATCGTAACGATGTTTGAGTTTTTTTAAGCGCGCTTTTTGAACTCGTTAGTACGCGTGTCGATTTCAATCTTGTCGCCGATTTCTACAAAAGCTGCAACAGGCAATTCAAAACCACCGTTGATCTTCGCTGGCTTCATTACCTTGCCGGATGTATCGCCACGCACGGCTGGCTCAGTGTAGATCACTTCACGAACGATGGTATTAGGCAATTCAACAGAGATCGCTTTTTCGTTGTAGAACACGACTTCGCAAGGCATATTGTCTTCGATGTAGTTAATCGAATCGCCCATGCTTTCAGCTTCAATTTCGTACTGGTTGTATTCACCATCCATGAACACATACATCGGGTCAGCGAAGTAAGAATAAGTCACTTCCTTGCGATCCAACATGATCTGGTCAAACTTGTCGTCTGCAGCGAACACGGTTTCTTTAGCCGATTCAGTCAAAAGATTCTTCATCTTCATCTTGACCACAGAACCGTTACGACCCGAGCGGCTATATTCAGCCTTCAGGATAACCATAGGTTCTGTACCAACCATAATCACGTTACCGGCGCGGAGTTCTTGTGCTGTTTTCATGTTCACTGCCCTTCAATTTTGAAGGCGCGGATTTTACCGACTTTCTGGCAAAAATCCAGCAAATTCAAAGCCAGCGGATTTTTCGCCATTTGCCCCGCCCAATCCAATGCATGGCTCTCTAAGACCTCGCGCTGCGCTGCGAACTCAGTCCAACATCTCGACTCACTCCTGACTAAAGACTGCGCCAATCCCACCTGCGCCAATCCCACCTGCGCCAATCCCACCTGTGCTGAGCCCACCTGTGCTGAGGCCACTTGTGCTGAGGCCACCTGTGCTGAGCCCACCTGTGCTGAGCCAGCCGAAGCATTCCATACGCGCCATAGTCCTTGCACCGCGTGACGCGCATCTTTACTCAAGTTACGCGCGTATAGATCTAGGAAAGCCTGCAACTTATCCCAGTGCACTGCATCATGTTGAGGATATATCTGCCAGATGAAGGGTTTGCCTGCCCATTGTGCCCGCACACATGAATCCTCACCCCGTACAAAGTTCACATCACACGCCCACAACAACGGGTCGTAGTCCTCTTGCGCAACGAAAGGCAGCACGTGTACTTGCAGATTGCCACGTTGATAGTCTAGTCCAGCCTCGCCAAAATATTGCGCGACTTGCGGCAAGATTCGCCCTTCCGGCACGAGGCACAAGACTCGCTGCGCGCCCTGCGCCCAAGTATCGAGCAAGGCAGGTAGTGCATCATTTTCATACGCGAACATAGAGACCTTGAGCACATCCGCGTCTGGCATCTGCATGCCCAGCCCACGCCAATAAGCCTGCTGTGCCGAGACATCATTGAGGAAAGCATCGCGACGCGCCAACAAGTCGCGCTCCAACATCAGGCCGCCGGTATCTGGTGTGAATCCAGGGAAGAAGAAATACTTGGTTAGCGGCAATCGTGGGTGAGGCGAAGGCAAACGGTGGCAGCCTGCGACCCAAGGCTCTGCGCTCAAATACTCCAAGTTTATCCAGACGGGTGTATGCGCTTGCTGAGTCATCGCGTCCACATAGGACTCGGGCAACTTACAGGCGAAAGCGGCAATCAC